>JAFGEC010000043.1 GCA_016931775.1 Candidatus Zhuqueibacterota bacterium
AGGGTGCGGTTCGGTCATTCTTCTCACCAAAGAAAGCACAAATTTGTCAGAACCGCACGGTATGTTGTCCGGGGAGTTTTTGTTGCTCAAAATTTATAAAATGGCGTTGTATAAGCTGTGACATATTTATTTGGTGCGGTTCCGACACCTTATATGTGGTCTTGGGGCGAATTGAAACGGAACCGCCCACTACAACTTTATCCGCCCGCGCGCGTGATTTAATTTTATGCGACTCAGGATATTTAATTTCGTTTGCAATTCTTGATTTTTTTTAGCATTATTAAATATGAAAAATGATTTGAAAAATATTATTCAAGTTTTACGAAAAGAATTGCCAAAACTTGAAGCAGAATTTAATGTTGCACCTTGATTATCTCCTAGATATTTTTGATTCCATCATTTCTAATAAAGAATTACTCTCTGGTATAGATTATAATTTATTTTTTAATGATAATAAGACACAGTATGCTGTTATTCGTGCTTTAGAAATAATCGATAAAGTTGTAATCATGTGAAGCCAATTTGTTACAGTTGATAAGGGAAGCAGATGAAAAAAGTTCTATTGTTGTTAGCACAAGGTTTTGAAGAATATGAAGCAAGTGTATTTACAGATGTAATAGGTTGGAGTAGAGTATTTGGGACAGAACCAGTGGAGTTAATAACCACTGGATTGAGAAACGAAATAAAATGTACATGGAATTTTCTAGTAAAACCAGAGTTGGATTTTACAAAAATTAACGTAACTGATTATGATGCTCTTGCAATTCCAGGAGGATTTGAAAAAGCTGGATTCTATGAAGATGCGTTTGATGAGAAATTTCTGAACCTGATTAGACAATTTGATAATCAAGGGAAAATCATTGCCGCAATATGTGTTGCGGCTCTTCCAGTAGCGAAGTCAGGTGTATTAAAGAATAGAAATGCAACGACATATGATCTATTAAATGGAAAAAGAAGAAAAGAACTTGCCGATTTTGGGGTAATTGTTAAGGATGAAAAAATAGTTATTGATGAAAATATTATAACATCAACCGGCCCATCGACGGCAATTGAAGTAGCATTTATTTTATTAGAAATGCTTACAGATAAAGAAAATGTAGAGACTGTAAAAAAATACATGCGATTTGATTAATGATAACATTAGATAGAGGAAAAATACTATATTTTAGTTGTAGGGTAGGATTCTATCCCACCTTTAAATCAATAGGATAACCTTGTGACATCAAGAATACAGAGTTTTTTTCATTTTATGAGGAATAGATGACTATTTGACAATACAATGAGACTGATCGCGAGGTACTGATGGTTAGCCATTATTATTGTTTAAAAAAAATCAAGCCTCAAGTAATAAATTATGGAAGATATAATACAATAATCAAATAAAAACAAAAGGATGAATGATATGTTTACACGGATTTTTTTTACAATTGTCACACTAACCATTATAGGGGATATTGAAATAAATGCAAGTGAATCAGGAAAAACGACTGTCACTTCTGAGGAAATCCTAACTCTCACCTCTCCTGATAAGAAGAATGTCGTTCAATTTTTGCTGGTGGACGGGAAACCCATGTACAACGTCTCGCGCACCGACCAGGTTATCATAGAGCAATCCCAAATGGGATTTACTTTTAAAAAGGAGAACAGTTCATTAAAGCAATTAAAACTGGTCTCCGCTGACAGTTCCAGCACAAATGAAACCTGGCAGCAGGTTTGGGGAGAGAAACAGGAGGTACGTAATCACTATAATCAGCTGTCGGTTTTACTGCAGGAAGAAAATGAACCTCAACGGAATCTGAAAATAGAATTTCGTGCTTTTGATGATGGCATAGTTTTCCGTTACATATATCCGCAGCAGGGTGATTCCAATCTGGTCATCATGGATGAGCTGACCGAGTTCAACCTGGCTTTTGATGGTCAGGCGTGGTGGATCGGTGCTTATCAGGACAACCGTTATGAATACCTAACCAATAAATCTTCTGTCAGTTCGTTGGACACAGTACATACTCCTCTTACAATTCAAAGCGATGGCGGTCTATATTTGAGTATACACGAAGCACGGCTTGTCGATTTTGCCAGTATGACTTTGGCGCAAACTGAAGGGAGCCATTTGAAGGCTGATCTTGTTCCCTGGGCCGACGGCGACCGTGTCAAGACCGATGGCAGCTTTACTTCACCCTGGCGAACATTACAAATTGCCGAACAGCCCGGCGATTTAATCACCTCATATTTGATTTTAAACCTTAACGATGAAAATGTGCTTTCGGATGTTTCGTGGATACAGCCACACAAGTATCTTGGCATTTGGTGGGGAATGCATATCGGTAAATTCACTTTCTGGGAAGGCCCGAAACATGGTGCCAGCACAAAAAATTCTTTTGAATATATCGATTATTGCGCCCGGTTTGGCATTGATCATTTGCTGATTGAAGGATGGAATAAAGGCTGGAAGCAGGACTGGTACCTGGATGGCATGCACATGTTCAGCTTCACAGAACAAACCGACGATTTTGATCTGAAAGCCGTCACCGATTACGCAAAGGAAAAGGGCGTCAAAATTATCGGCTATCACGAAACGGGTTCAAATATCATTAATTACCGTGAGCAAATCGATGCCGGTATGGCG
>JAFGEC010000431.1 GCA_016931775.1 Candidatus Zhuqueibacterota bacterium
TGATTGAATTCGCCAACGGGTCCGTTTCCAGTGAATGGGGACGGATACGTGCTGCAATGGGACATCCCAAACCGTTCAATATGAAAATGATCGGAATCGGCAATGAACAGTGGGGCTCCCAGTACATCGAACGCTACAAGAGATTTGCCGCCGCCATAAAAGAAAAATACCCTGAAATGCAGCTGATTGCTGCGACCGGCTCCGATGCGACAATTTTCCCCAACGGACAGGCGGAAATCGATTTCCTGTGGGATCAATGGCGAAAACTCGAACCCGAAATTGTCGACGAACATTTTTACCGCACCCCGGAATGGTTTATTGAGAACGTGAACTATTACGATCAATACGACCGAAACGGTCCGAAACTGTTTGTCGGTGAATATGCCGCACAAAGTGTGGGTGTCGGCAGTCCCGATAACCGTAATACCTGGAAATGTGCGCTCTTTGAAGCCGCATTTATGACGGGCCTCGAAAGAAATGCCGATCTTGTTACCATGAGTTGTTATGCTCCACTTTTCGCCCACAAGGATGCATGGCAGTGGCGGCCGGACCTGATATGGTTCGACAACCTGACGGCCTTCGGGTCGGCCAATTACCAGGTTCAGAAATTGTTCAGTTTGTACAAAGGCACCCGTCAATTAACAGCCACAACCGCCAATATCCCGCAACTGAATCAAAAAGCCGGTACCCTTTTTGCCAGTGCCACATTGGACGAAAATGAAGGAACTGTTTTGATCAAAGTGGTCAATGTATCAGACAAGAATCTTTCCGTAGGACTTGATTTAAAAGGCGTGACAAAAATCACCGGCGACGCCCGCATCGTTCAATTGATATCAGATTCTTTGGAAGCGGAAAACACATTCGAGGAACCGGATAAAATCGTTCCGATCGAGAGGACCCAATCCATTGCCGCACCGGAGTTCAATCTGGAGTTTCCGCATTATTCATTGACGGTGATTCAAATCCCTGTTAAGTAAAAAAGGATAATCCGGAACAGTTTTTTCTCATATTTTTATGGCATATTTTAGGGATTACCCTATGTTCCACTCTGCAAACTCTGAGCTCTCTGCGGTTCAATTTTTTAACCACAGAGAACTCTGTGGTAACAGAGAAAAAGTACATATATTAAATTTTTCTATTGAATTGGAATACTATTCAGTCAGTATTCTACGTCCTTTATCCCATTCTCGGCGGCATATTTTTCCGCTTCCCCACGAGTCTCAAAGACCTTTACAATTTCAAATTCGCGCCAGATTTCCTCGCCGTCTATAGTCACCTGTACAACCCGCCTTTGTTGCTTTCCTTCATCCGAAAAGCCGACATCCAGCAGGCAGACTTTTCCGATATCCATTTCCCTGCACTTTTCACAACGGCTGGGACCTCTCTTGCAGTGAGCGAGGCGAATCTTTCTGATGATATGGTATGACATAAAACCGTCCTAATTCCGGCACCACCGGTATATTGAGCAGCTTGCATGCGTCCAACACTCTTTTATACAAAACGACTATAAACATGGCGCACAAAATATGAAAATCAATTATCAACAGGATACAACGCCCAATAAACTTGATTCCAGGCATCATCATTTCCGTCCACTCAAATTTTTCATTCTGTATCAACGGAGGATAAATAATCACTTTATCAGCATCATTTTTTTTACTTTTTCATAGAGTATATTTTTATCATTTTTCACTATCATATGATAAAAATATAATCCGGTAGATTTTTCACCGGCATCCCAGTAAAGGTTATAATATCCTGCCGTTAGTTCCCTTTCAATCAACATTGCAACTTTCTGTCCCAATGTATTGTAAATATTGATGGTCACAAAACATTTTACGGGTAATTGATATCTTATTCCTGTCGTTGGATTGAATGGATTTGGATAGTTCTGGCTCAAAACAAAACAATTCGGCGTGTAATAACGATCCTTTTCTTGAACGAAGGCGGCAAGATCATTACGAACAACGAACAGCCCATCAAATCCGTTCGCAAGATAGACATATTCACCGCTTGCTGCAACACCAAAGGCATTATCGGTAACAAAATACCCGACCTCAGATGGACTGGCCGGATCAGACACATCAATTACCCGCAGACCGTCAGAAGAATCTGCGACATAAGCATAAAAACTATTTACGGCAACATCGAGAGCCGAGCTCTTCATGTCCATTAATCCGGCCTCAAACGGTGCTGATGGGTCAGATACATCGATAATACATAAACCCGTTTTGCCATCGGCCACATATGCATATTGACCATTGATGACCACGCTCTTTGCGATGCCTTCCGTGTTCAAAAATCCATGTACAGTCGGATTTTCGGGATTGGAGACATCAATAATTTGCAGTCCCGACGTGTCATCTGCAACATAGGCATAATCCCCCTTAATCGCTACGCTCCAACCAATCGCCGGCAACGTAACATAGCCTGTCTCAAATGGTTTTGAAGGGTTGGAAATATTGATCACGCTGAATCCACCATCACGATCCGACACATAAGCATAATCCCCGCTTACCGCTACTCCATTGGCATAACTTGGTGTAATAATATATCCAATTTCCAAAGGACTTTTGGGATTCGCAAAATCGAAAATACGAAGACCACCTTCTCGATCTGCGACATGGACAATATGATCACTCACGGCCACTTTCCAGGCATCTCCGGGTGTATCACAGAATCCCGCCTCGAATGGGTTGGCAGGATCAGTCACATCTATGATCCTGAGTCCATCCAAATGACTTGCAATACAGGCATAATTACCATTGATTGCGATTCCGTTGGCATCTCCAATATTGTCAATAAATCCGATCTCAGATGGATGAGCAGGATCAGTGACATCGATCACCCGTAACCCACAAAATCCATTTGCTACATAAGCATAATTATCTTTAACCAAGACATCCCATACACCACCGGGAGTGAGCACTTTTGCGAGTTTCACAGGATTTTCCGGATCTGACATATCAACGATCTCTAAATAGCCACCATGACCAAAATAGGCGATCCTATCCTCCACCGTAACGCAATAGCATGGTCCGTATGCCCATCTGCCGATGTAGGTACAGTTTTGGCTGTCATATTGAGCCCGAAATTGCGCCGTATTGATAAACAAAAGAAATGAATAAAAAAGAAGCATGGTAATGTTATCTCTTTTCCGCCTTTGATATGGCTATTGAAAAAGTTTATTTAAAATCATTCATTCACAATCACAGCATATCACGATCAAGAACAGATGAGATGACAATAGGCGAGAGGCGTCAAACAAATAGTATGTGAAATAAATATATATACATAATATAAAGAAAGCAGGAGGAATGCAAGAAAAAACTTCTACTTTATGTAATATCTCAGTTATGGGTGGAAGGTGCGACGCACCGGCTCTCGACATCTGTCAAAATTTTAAAATTACATATATTTGGCAAA
>JAFGEC010000432.1 GCA_016931775.1 Candidatus Zhuqueibacterota bacterium
GCGGGATCAACAGGATGGATCTATTGGAGAAAAAATCAGAATAAAAGATTTATATTATTCATATCCAGTCGATCCCGCAATGCGGGATTGAACGGCTGGAGGAGTACATTCGGAATACGCCGTCAATGGACCAAAAAGTTAAAATACCGCAATAATCATTATTCTTTGGCCAGCTCCCACGCCAACGCCTCGATTTCTTTTGAAACGTCGTTAATGTCATTAACTTTAATATCGGCAGATTTAATAATTTTTGCCGTGGCCACATCAACAACCTTGGCGGTAACGGATATCACATCACCGAATTTGAAGACACTGCCGGTTATAATCGCCTCGACACCTTTTAAACGCCCGATCTCGGCGATGGTTTGTTCATCGACCATACCGCTCATGCCCAATTCATGCTCTTTCATAATCGATTCCAGGGATAACCGCTCATACACCTCAAATCCGCCGGTTTTGTTCAGTGATGTGGTCAACCATTCGGTTATGATAGCGCCGGCATCTTCGATACCGAGATTTCCGCGTTGGGAAAATTCCACCACAGCGGTCTTGAGCACTTGCTGTCGTATTTTTTTATTCAGGGAACCGGCCGTACCGGATTTTTTACCCATGATCATCGCTCCGCTGTCGTTAAAACCGGCAATTTCAATTGCGGATACCGGCGCATTGGAGATCATTTTCCACTTGTTCAAATTATAATTTTCCATAAAGGCAACCTGGGTATTATTGGTACCACCCACGATTACCGGTCCTTTGGCGTTGGAGCCGGAGACATCATGGATATCAAAAGGAGCATTCGCAAGTAGCTGCCACTTATCGGCGCCAAAATCGCGTAACACCGCTACCTGTCTGTTGTTCTGCCCTCCTACTGCAATGATACCTTTGACATTTTCACCTGCGACGGCAGAGATCTCAAACGGTGCATCAGCCACGGGAATCCACTCGTTGGCTTTAAAATCCCGCATGATGACGACACGGGTTCCACCGGCAACGATTGGCCCCGCAGCGTTATCGCCTGCAATATCGGTAATTTTAAAAGGCGTTGATTTAACAACATTCCAGCTGTTTTTCTGATAGTCGCGCATATAGGCAACCTGCGAATTGTCGATACCGCCGCAAATAACCGGTCCGGTGAGATTGTCACCGCCGCAGCGATGGACGGGAAATGGTGTGTCGGCCATTATTTCCCATTGGCCGGTTTGTAAATCTTTAACAAACGCGGCCTGTTTATTCTGCATGCCACCGAATACCACCACACCTTTTTCCAGCGTACCGGAAAAACTCTTGACGGCAAACGGTGCATCCAGGGTCTGCTGCCAGTTGTTTTGATCGTAGCCGGCAATAAAAGCCAGTACATCCAAAGATGTTTGACCGTACAGCAATGCCGTCATAAAGACAATAACGAAAAAGATCCACCATAAAAAACGCATACGTACTCCTGTTCAAAGTATTTTATTCATAGCCGCGAATTTTTTCCATAAATTGCGAACGTAAATATATCTCGTTTGTTTGTGTGTTTTTCAAACTTAATTTACCTTTAAACTCTTCAATGGTCTTGAAATTATTTTGCGTCATCCAAGACTCCAGAAAAGTTAAAAAGGACCGGATTTTTTCTAATCCGTCCGTATAAAGCAGTGATGCCAATTGTACGGCCGAAGCACCGGCCAATATCATTTTTATCATATCCTGGGCGGAATGAATTCCCGTGGTGGCCGCAAGGTCGCAACCGATTCGACCAGACAAAATGGCAATCCAGCGCAAAGGCCGGTAAATCTCATATTTTGAACTGAACTGAAATGTATTTTGCAGAGAAATTTTTTCGATATCAATATCCAGTTCCGTAAAACGATTAAACAGGACCAGAGCATCCACACCACGCTGACGAAGTTCCCGGGCCAGGTTGGGCAGGGATGAAAAATAGCTGCCGATCTTCATGGCCACCGGAATATTCACCTTTTCTTTAACCGCCTGTATGACATCGAAATATATTTTTTCTATATCTTCTCCACTGGTCGTCGGATCAAATGCGGTTTTGAACACATTGAGCTCCAATCCATCGGCACCTGCGGATTCGATCTGTTTGGCATAACTCGGCCACCACTTTGCCGATACACAGTTGATGCTGGCAATGACGGGAATGTCGACGGATTTTTTTGCATCTTCTATAACGCGGCAGTAATCCCGGGGACCATACTGCATTTCAAGTTCCGACCTCAGATAGTCATAAGCCTCCGCATGCATACCTGTTGAGACGTCCAGTCCAAAATCTTTTCCTGCGAGAACTTCTTCAAACAAACTTTTAATCACGACGGCACCGGCTCCGGCATCTTCACAGGATTTTATCTGACGTGCAGACTTTGTCAAACCGCTGCTGGCAACAATGATAGGATTGGATAGTTTCAAGTTCATGTATGTAGAATCAATTTGGGGCATGTAAACCTCACGTTATAAAGGCGGTCTTGTTCTTTATCAAAATACTTAAAAAAAAGTAGTTGTGCAACAAAAAGTTATTTTACAATTTGTAATTTTTTTTCGCCAGATTAAAGGACATATCCACAATCATTTCTTCCGCTTCGTCGATATCGATGACATGCTCGGCAACGAGTTCTGCCAAAAAACGGCAATCAATACGTCTGGCCACATCATGGCGTGCGGGTATGGACGGAAAGGCGCGCGTGTCGTCGTTAAAACCAACCGTATTATATATACCGGCGGTTTCCGTGGTCATATGCCGGTATCGAAGCATTCCTTCCCGGCTGTCGTGGAACCACCAAGCCGGACCCAGTTTCATAGCGGGATAATGGCCGGCCAATGGTGCCAGTTCGCGGGAATAAGAAGTTTCATCGATGGTAAAAACAATCAAAGTTAAACGGGGATCGTTACCGAATTTATTGAGCAATGGCTTCATGTTGTGAACGTAGTCCGTAGCTGAAGGGATATCACACCCCTTGTCTGCGCCGAAAACTCTGAAAATTTCCGGATTATGATTACGCACCACTCCCGGATGGATTTGCATGGTCAAACCATCCTCGATACTCATGCGAGCCATTTCCATCAGCATATGGCCGGTAAACCGTTTTGCATCCTCGGGCGTAGATGTACCCTGAAGTGCTTTTTCGTACAATTTTTCCGCTTCACCGGCGGTCAACTCATCTGTAAAAGGCGTCAAAACGCCATGATCCGTAGATGTGGCCCCCGTCTGTTTAAAAAACCGGCGCCGTTGTTCCAAAGCGGCAATATAACCTTTGTAATTATTACAGTCGATTCCACTCACCTGGGAGAGCTTTCCGATATTTTTCAACCAGTTTGACTGGGTAAAATCAGTCACGTTGTCGGGACGAAAAGCCGGGACGATACGACCCTTCCACCCGCTTTCCCGGATTTTTTGGTGCTGCTCAAGGGTGTCAATCGGTGAATCGGTTGTGCTTAAAACCTCGATATTAAAACGTTCAAACATTGCACGGGGCAGATTTTCCGGTTTCTGCAACTCTGTCTGGAGCTGATCGTATATTTCCATGGCTGTTTCACTGTTCAGACGTTTTCGAACGCCAAACACCTCATGCAGTTCATGTTTCATCCATCCTCCGGTGGGTGTGGCACGAAACAGATAAAAAAAATCGGCAACCATTTGCCATATTTTCCGATAACCCGATTCTGTTGTTCCTCCATCAATCCTGGGAATACCAAGCTGTTCAAGTCTGACGCCCTGGGAATAGAGCATCCGAAACAAGTAATGATCCGGTATAACGAGCAATTCTGTGGGACCGGGAAAAGGCCGGTTGTCGGCAAACAATAACGGATCCACGTGTCCGTGCGGACAGATCAGTGGCAAATTTTCCACCAATTGATATAAATGGCGGGCGATTTTACGTTGGTCCGGGTCGGAACTAAAATAACGGTCTTTATGTAAATTTAAAAATTGTGTCTCGTCCATTCATAATCCTTTCTCTTTATATTCCAAAAAATAGTACGGCAAAATATACAAAATTTTATCGGATTTTGCATCATAAATATAGGGGGTGTACGGAAAAACGCGGGAAAAGGGATCAAATATTTTGTCTCAAAGGTATGTGGGGAAAAAAGTATAGATCTCCCGGAAGTGAGTGGGGCGACGGGGACTTCCGGGGGGTCAAGATATAACTTCCCGGAAGTGTTCGGCCACTTCCGGGAATCGGTGGTAAACCTCCCGAAGGTATAGCGGGGACCTTCGGGAGGTGGGGATTTTCCGGCAGAAAACCTGTTTGATAATCATGTGATTTTTTGTAACTTGTTGAGAATCCATTTTGCCAACCATAATTTTGGAGTGACGAATGAAAATTAAAACTATGCTTGTCCTTCTGGTTTTGAGCTTTGCCCTGCAACCGCTTGTGGGACAAATATTTGTCGAAGATCCCGATCCGCACCGGTTTGACGAAGAAATGGCGGTTTTTGTGAATTGGGACAATAAAAACAGCGTGCCGGATTCGGCCGTTCTGTTTGTGGGGAGTTCCAGCATCCGAATGTGGGAAACAGCGATTTTTTTTCCGCAACTGAAGGTGATCAATCGGGGTTTTGGCGGTGCACACTTATCGGACGTCAATTTCTTTTTCGAAAAAACTGTTGCCCGATACAAAGCCGGAATTATCCTATTATATGCGGGCGATAATGATGTGGCGGGCCAAAAACCGGCGCAACAGGTTTTGCGCGATTTTAAGACATTTTGCAGCAAAGTCGCAGAAAACCAGCCCAATACGCCAATCATATTTATTCCCATAAAGCCCAGTATAAGCCGGTGGCAATTGTGGCCGGTTATGAAAGAGGCCAATGAAATGATTAAAAACTACTGCGAAACAGAAACACGGTTATTTTATGCAGATACGGCGACACCCATGTTAAGCGGGGATGGTAAACCGCCGGTTGATCTATTTATCGAGGATGGTTTGCATATGAGTGAGAAGGGTTATAATGTATGGACCAAAGTGCTTTTGCCTGTCATTCAGCAGGCGTTAAAAGGGACGCAAATCGAATAAAATCTAATACTCACAAAGTCCGGATATCAGAATCCAGGTTATCACTTGAGTCGTGGAGGCAAACAGAATGATAACAAAAATGTAAAAATTCTTATTTATCCAAGCATTTAAACGATTTCCCTGGGTGCTTACCTGGAGTGAGACTTTAATTTCTAAAAAGCAAACATCCGTAGCAATGTTTTTTTATGTAATTTTGGAATTGTTTTTATTTATTTATAATGCGATACTTAAACAACCTTTGAACAACGGGCAGAAAATTTTTCAATTTTTTATTAACTGACCTGTTCTTCGTTGTCGAATAACCGATACGGCGCAAAGCATAAAGAATATCGCGACAAGAATCGTCCATAATCCTCTCCACAACGCACTCTGCATCGCCAACACTCCAAACTGTTCGGGTGAAAAGCTCCTGGTCATTACAATATATAAAAGCTGCTGACCAAACAGTTGCCAAAGCACCAGTGGCACCAACATCAATCCCAGAAAAAGCGGATGCAATCCGAGAAAAAATCGAGAAAAACCTGACATTTTGACTTTTTGACGGTAAACCAAAAACATAAAGATCGAAACAGCAATCAATACCAGTGCCATTTCACCGGAAACAAACAAGTCCTGATTGATAAATTTTAGACTCAAGTGATCTGTTACATTGAACAGAGAAAACAATGCAGCAAGCATGGATAACAAAACACCGATGGCCGAAACCAATATGTGTCCGGAAAGCATCCAAAACAGACGTTTTTTCCAGATTTTCCCCTGATTGACTTTGGCGAATTCCTTTGATAGAGCATCGCCATCCCCAAGACGGTGGACGGCGATTTTCACTTTCTCTTCATCATCCAAAGGACAACCGTCCAGTGTCTCAATCTCATTCCGCAAATGCGATTCGAGTTCATTTATATCATCGTTACAGTACACTTCCTGTGCATTTTTAAAATCACGCCAGCGTTCGATAAAAAATTCTAACTTGTGCATGGTTTCATCTCCCATATTTTCAACAACGTCGAATGCACCTGCATCCACTGCTTCTTTTCTGCTGCCAGTTCTTTGCGGCCCTTTTGTTTTATTCGATAATACTTGCGTTTACGACCGGACTGGGCAACGCGCCACTCAGATTCAATGAGTCCCTGTTCTTGAAGCCGGTGCAGGACCGGATACAACATACCGTCTTTCCACTGCATCACCCCGTTGGAAAGTTGTTTGATACGCTGAATGATCTCGTATCCATAACTTTCACCTTGAGCCAAAATGGATAAAATAAGCGGTCTGGCTGAGGCGGCAACAAGGTCTTTAGAAATCATGTTTAACCTCCTGTATCCATACATAGTAAATCTATGTATAATATACATAGAAATATTATGCATGTCAAGTAAAAAATGTCATTTTGTGACCCACGTCCTTTAATTTTTTATTGAATTTTCCTATTATTGAATACCAAAACAGAACCATCGCACCTGTCAATAATATTCTGCTATCTTTTCCCTCGGCGAGGTTCAAAAATACAGTCGCAAAAGACTCCATTTGAAAAATAGAAAACTGGGAGGTTTTCCTTTGATAACAAGGCGTTTTTTCCTGTTGTTCATCGTAACAGCAGGGCTTATTGTCTCCTGCGGCAACGACAAACCCACCGAGCCCAGCGCAACGAAACCAAAAGGAGAGCTGGATATCAAATACCCCACGGAAAAGGCAACTGTTTCGGGCATTGTACCGATTCAAGCCGAATTCAGGGGATACATCATACCGGAAGAAATCAAATTTTACATCGATGAAAAGCTGAAACACGTGGTTGTCGACACACCGTACATATACCAATGGGATACACACGGATTTGACGACAACACTTTTCACGTGCTTCAGGCGAAGGCATATGCGGAAGATCAGATACTCGCAGAAAGCGGTATCATTACCGTCAAAGTCAATAATACACCCAGCGGAAGTAAAGACGAAGAACCGCCCAGTGTAACGCTTACTTCTCCATCCCCGGGAGACACGTTGTCGGGTGAAGTGAATATTTACCTGGAAGCGCTGGACAACACGGGCATCAAAAAAACGGCAATTTATATCGACAATGTTCTCAAGAGTTCGGAATCACACTATATCTGGAACACACTTGATTATTCCGATGGCGTACACACCCTGCTGGCCAAAGCCTGGGATTTCGAGGAAAACGAAGGTCAGTCTCAATCCATCCAGGTGACTGTTGATAATTCGGATTACCGTGATAATACACCGCCCAGTGTGCAAATTGTATACCCCCCTCCTGGTGAAAAGCTGGCCGGAGCCGTTAAAATCCGCGTCAGTGCTTTGGACGTGAGCGGTATCAAGAACGTTCAGATTTACATCGACAACAAGCTGGCCGCCTCGGCAGATACCTGTTTGTGGAGTACCCTTACATATCCGGACGGAGATCATCTCATTTATGCGAAAGCCTGGGATAATAACGCGAACGAGGCCACAAGCCCGGTGATTACAGTAACAACATCTAACAGTTGCACGCTCAATAAAAACCTGATCGCTAATCCGGGGTTCGAAGAGGACAAAGATGGCTGGAAAGAGCAAGAAGATTTTATTCTCGAAAGCACCGATCCACACGGTGGTGAATATTGCGCACTGGTCAAGGATCACGAAATCATAAATTTAATCCTTCTACACGGTGAACCGGAACAAATTTTCACCATTTCGTTCTGGTATCGTTCCTGGCAAGCGGAAACCCGCAACTACTTTTCCCGGCTCGAACTTGAATCTTTGGACGATAAAATTAATATTTATTTCAACCGGGAAGCCTACGTGCCGACGGGTTGGACGCAATATGAAACCGCATTTTCGCCCAACAAAGCCTGCAAAATACGGCTTGTCCTCGGCCAGGATGGCAGCGGTATCTGCTTTGATGACTTTGTCATCAAAAGAATACAGTAATCTATTATTATCCTGCATCAACCTGCCTAACGCCATTCCGGTTCATTTTCACACTCCAATCACAAGGCGACAATGGGTCAAATATGCCAAAATGGCAAATTATTTGACATCCCTACATATATTATGACAAAATGACAGATAAAACATAATTCCCCCTTATTGATTTAAGTCAAAAATAAACAGAATCTTATAAATTTTTTAATTTTTGGCATGTACTTTGTTACAGTTAAAGTAGAATCACAAAAAAAATAACAAAAATAAACATAAAGGAAGGAGTTACACCATGTATCTGATTAAAAGAAATCCGGCACACGCTTTGAGAAACTGGTTTAATGATGACTGGCACAATGAACTGACTCATTTTTTTGAAGATGATTCCGTTGCCTGGTCGCCACGCGTTGATGTGGAAGAAAGCAAGGATGCATACAAGGTTATCGCCGATTTACCCGGATTAAAAAAAGACGAAATCAAAATTACTTTGCACGATAATATTTTAACTTTAAAAGGTGAAAGAAACAGCGAAAAAGAGGAAAACAAAGAAGAGTATCAATATCGCGAACGAGTACATGGTTCATTTTGCCGGTCTTTTCGCATGCCCGCGCAGGTGAAGCAGGAAGAGATTAAAGCGGATTACAAAAACGGTGTGTTAGAAATCCTGCTTCCCAAGGCCGAGGAAGCAAAACC
>JAFGEC010000044.1 GCA_016931775.1 Candidatus Zhuqueibacterota bacterium
ATGATAATGAACAGCTATTCAGATGAATAAATATGTATACAAAAAAAAACGTTCATCACCTATAAGGAGGACGAGATGAAACAATTTCTTACGTTCTGGTTTTTCAGTGTACTCATGTTTGCTGTAGTTGTATCGGCCCAGGATGATACTATTCCGGATCCGGTGAGTTTTTATGACTTTGAGGAAGGGGAAGGTTTAACTGTCGTCGATCAGGGTACGGCCGCGAATAACGGTGAAATTGTCGGTGACTGGATCGACCGTACCGAGGGTGGGATCTTTACAAAAGAGGGTGACGGTAAAGGTTGTCTGGAGTGGACTGAAGAGAATGCAATGGGAGAACTGGCCTATGTATACGTTCCTTATCAGGAATTTATGAATTCCCCCGATTATACTCTATCCACGTGGATGATGTATAACGGCACACCCAATTGGGGTTACCTTTTTTGGGCGGATGGCGACATCTGGGAGCCGGATCTCGCGGACCGTCACATCGATGTGTGGTTGAATCCTAATAAGGGAGAAGGCGGCGGTGTCGATTGTATTATGCACCTCGAGGAAGGAGGCGAGTTGCGTGTTGCGACCGATGCCAACGAATTGGGTATTGGTGTGATGGATGGTGACTGGCACCAGGTCACCGTGACACTGGAGGATAACAGTATTTTTTCCATTTATGTTGATGGGCTTTTTGCAGTCGATGGTGTGGCGGAATCGGACATCGTTACCAACATAGGTGATGATATGTATCTCGGCGCCCGCCCCAACAATCCCGATGCAACCACAGCAGTTAAAATTGTGGGTTGGATGGACCGAGTTCGTATCTGGGATTCCGTATTGAATCCGGAACAGATTGAGTATCTTTTCAAAATGGAAGGTCCGGATGGAGGATCGGTGATTGTTGAAAAACAGGTGGAAGTGCCAAAACAGTTTGCGCTATCCGCCAATTATCCTAATCCTTTCAATCCGGTTACCACAATTGACTATTCACTGGATATATCCGAGAGTATTACGATTGAGGTTCTCAATGTACTCGGTCACAACATCAGTACGCTGGTATCCGGTGTCAAACAGGCGGGAAAACATACTGTGCAATGGAATGGTACCGATGCGGAAGGCAATCCTGTTGCCAGCGGTGTTTACCTGTATCGTATGAGTTCGGATTCACGGATTGAGGCACGAAAAATGATGCTTTTAAAATAAGGCCCTGAAATGACAAAGCGTTACTCTTTATTGTTTGCTGCATTAATTTTTGTTTTCTTTGCTTGCAGTCAAAAACAGTTCATCGAATTTAGTACTGATTTTAACAATACATATAATCGTGTCTGGATCGGCCAGGATTTTTGGTCGATCCCTTTGGAGGACTGGCGAATACAGGACGGCAGACTGGAAAACGTCGGTAATCGTTTCAACATGCGTGTCAATCTGCTGACCTGTATGCTGAGCACCGGGCCGGGATCCGCCGAAATATCGGTACGCCTCGGCGTGCTGGGGGAAAATGGTGGGGATGGAACGGCCGGAATTCGATTGGGGATTATCGATAAAGAGGAGTCCGACCCTCGGGCGGCCTGCTATTTCGGCACGGGTTTGGATATCGGCGTGAATACCAATGGCTGGTTGTTCGCCGGTGATTCATCGAAGGCGCTACCGGATACATTCGATTACAAGGAAATGACCATGAGTCTTCGCTTGAGCCCGGAAGGTTCCGGCAGTGTATTGCGGGTTCGCGTTGTCGATAAAGCCGGAAATGGAAGTCAGCTTGAGCTTCAAGTAAGAAAAATATCGGGATTGTTGGCCCTGGTGAATCAGTTTTACAGGACTGAAAATGAAAAAATCGTCCATTTCTGGTTTGATGATTTGAAAATAAGTGGTACCAAACTGAAAATGCAGCCGGAAAATGCCTTTGGTCCGATTTTATGGGCGATGTATACCCAAAGCCGTGGAACGGTAAAACTCACGGCGCAAATGCCGCCGTTGGGTGACAATGATAATCATAAGGTCGTCTTGGAACTGAAAAAAAAATCCTATTGGGAAAAATTGGACCAGCAGGATATCCAAATGGATTCGTACACTGCTACTTTTCGAATGGAAAACTGGGATGCGACCCAGGATGTGCCATACCGGCTCGTTTATACTCAGGTTAGAAAGGATGGAAGCAACCAAAAGTATTTTTATACCGGCACCATCCGCCGTGATCCTGTCGACAAACCGCTGGTCGTTGGTGGTATGACCTGCCAGTTCGGCACGGGATTTCCCTATTCACCTGTGGTGAAAAATCTGACAATTCATAATCCGGATCTGCTGTATTTTTCCGGTGATCAGATTTATGAGAGCAATGGCGGTTATGGAATTATCCGTTTTCCTGCGGATCGGGCCATATTAAACTATTTGGGCAAGTATTACATGTTTGGATGGGCGTTTGGCGATTTGATGCGCAACCGTCCCACCATTTGTACACCGGACGATCATGACGTGTTCCAAGGCAATTTGTGGGGTGAATCCGGAAAAAAAATTCCCTTCGACCAGTGGCAGCTCTACCGTGATTCTATCGGCGGTTATGTTGAGCCGGCTGCAATGGTCAATGTGGTGCACAAGACCCAGTGTTCGCACCTGCCGGATCCTTACGATCCGGCACCCGTCCAACAAGATATTTGCGTTTTTTACACGGATCTGGTTTACGGGCGGATCGGTTTTGCCATCGTCAGTGACCGCATGTTTAAAACAGGGCCCAAAGCCGTTTCTTTTTGGTCAGGGCGGGCCGACCATCTTCAAGAACGACTGCCGGACATGTCTGTTCTCGAAAGGCCATGGCTAAAATTGCTGGGAGACCGGCAAGTAGACTTTTTGAAAAACTGGGTGGTGGATTGGCGGGCAACGGATATGAAAGTGCTTCTCAGTCAGACCGTTTTTGCCAATATTGCGACTCACCATGGTGAGGATCAAATGGTACTGTATGCCGATCTGGATTCCGGCGGTTGGCCGAAGACGGGACGCGATCGTGCGATCGATAGCATTCGAAAGGGGTTTGTCTTTCATATTGCCGGAGACCAACACGTTCCAACACTTTCGCAATACGGTATCGACGAATTTCAAGATGCCGGATGGGTATTTGTGACGCCCGCTATTTATGTGGGTTATGAACGCCGGTTTCTGCCCGACCGTTTGGGCCTGGCCATCGCAAATCCGCCGGCTCATGGTTTGCCCAATACCGGCCAATATATCGATCCCTTTGATAATCTGCAATTCGTATACGCCGTCGGTAATCCGGCTGACGAACCGGCAACGGTTCCCCGCACCCGGCACGGGCAGGATAAATCATCCGGTTATGGTATCATTCGTTTTGATCAACAGGGACGGAAAATAACTGTTGAAGCATATCGTTACCTGGCGGATGTGTCAAAACAATCACCCAATAATTTATTTCCCGGCTGGCCCCACACCATCGATCAGCTGGACAATTATGGACGGCAGATAAAGGGAAAACTGCCTGCGATTCAGGTTAACGGTATCGAAAATCCCGTGTTTATCGTGACCAATGAGAATACCGGTGATTTAGAGTATGCCCTGCGCATAAACGGGGGTATTTGGGCACCTTTTGTTTTTACGAACGAAAAATTTACTGTCAAGGTAGGAGAACCTGATGTAAATAAATGGAAAGTTTTTAACCATCTAGAACTGTCAGGATCGGATCAGACGATGGTAGCGGATTTTTGACGATTTCAAAAATCAAAAAACCGTTCCGGTTTGATTCACAAAAAAGTTGTCTGTATTTTATATGAAACACAGCGGAATCTATCCGTTTTTCCCTTCCTGCAATTTTTCTTAACGGCTACACCGGACGGATAAAATCCGGTTTCCACATCTTACGAACGGAATTGATCAAATAGAATTCCGGATACAATTCCAATTCATCCATGCGTATAACTTTTTCTTTCAGCAGCCCCTGTTTAAGCATATAGGACCGATAGGTTCCCGCGAGTAATCCGCATCGAACCGGTGGTGTGATAAATCCATCCTGGGTCGCAAATAAAACATTGGCAATACAGGATTCTGTGATTTCTCCTTTTTGATTCCACAGGAGCACATTATCGTATCCCGGATGGTCGTTCAGGAGCCGGTCATACAGATGTCGATGAGTGGTTTTATGGTACAGAAAAGCATTGTTTTCGTCAATGGGATACCGTGACAGGCAAATCCGGTGCCTTTTATTTTTTCCCCGCGGTCTTGATTCAAAGTGAGGAACTCCGTCTTTTGACAAACAGATTCGAATGACACATTGGCTCTTTCGCAGGCCGGCCGTGTAATCGGCGAGGTTTTTCCTGAATTCTTCGAGATCAAACTTGAAATTGAAATATTTTGCCGAATTGGATAATCTGGAGAGATGTTCATCCTGTAGAAAAATTCCCACAGGGGGTATCCAGAGCACGGTTTCCAGCAGTTGAAATTCCGGTTGTGAGTAGGATAAAATACGGGCTTTTGTCTGACACTCCCGGTATTCCGCTGATGGTACGGAATCCCATACAATGCCTCCACCGACGCCGTATTCTGAAATTTGCCGATGATGATCTGTTAAAATTGTGCGGATGGCGACGTTAAATTGAGCCTTTCTGCCGGGCGCATAATATCCGATACAACCGGTATATATTTTTCGCGGCTCTTTTTCCAGTTCGGCAATAATTTTCATGGTTCGAGGTTTGGGTGCGCCGGTTATGGATGCCGGCGGAAACATGGCGTGAAAAATTTCCGGCAGACCTGCGGAAGTTTTTGCTTCTACTGTGCTGGTCATTTGCCAGACTGTGGCGAATTTTTGAATATCGTAGAGAGAGCGAACACCTACCGAACCGGTCTTGGCGATTCTTCCCAAGTCATTACGGACCATATCTACAATCATAACGTTTTCAGCACGATCTTTGATGCTGGCCCGGAGTGCTTCCGCAAATTCCAAATCCTGTTTGAACCAGAGTCCTCGGGGTGCTGTGCCTTTCATCGGCTGGGACAATATATTTTCACCGTCCAGTCTAAAAAACAATTCTGGCGAAGCGGACATGATGGAGTAATTGTCGCCACGAATCAAAGCACTATAACCGGAATCCTGTGCATGCATAAGCTGCAGGAAAAGCGACAGCGGGTCGAATAGATCGCCGGTTTTTAGCCGCATGGTAAAGTTGACCTGGTACGTTTCACCCCTTGCGATATAATTTTTAATTTGATGGATAGCCGACAGGTAATCATTTTCTGAAAGACAGCTCTTCCATTCCGAACTAAATTTGATAACTTTTGCCGCATGCGACAAATTTATCTTTTGAGGCGTTCTATACAATCCAAACCAGACATGAGGAAAACCGGTATTCTCTTTGACCTGCAGGCACGCATCAAAGGCCGGTGCCGCCTCATACGCGATAAATCCGGCGGCAAATAAACCATGGTTTTCCACGGCGTATGCGGTTTTCTTCAAAACCGGGATAACCGATTGAATGGATTTAGCAATGACGATTTTGACCGGATCTGAAAATAAAAGCCAGCATTTTTGGGCAAAATCATACAGCAAGACATTATTATGACTGTTTTCCCATATCCGTTTCAGATTTTGTAGATTTTTGACGCTCATATGCTCCTTTTGTCCAGATGAAGCAATTTAACATTTTTTTATTTTCGGATCAATTTGAACTATCAAAAAATAGCCAAGCCCTGCAACACCCGGTACCTTCCGATGCGATTAAATTGTCTCTGGCTGAACCCGAAAAAGTCAGATCTGATTATTATGTGTGTGGAACGATGGGATTGACAGCAAAGGATAGTATGTTGAGATGTTCAATGTGGATGACACGGAATTACTGAATAATAGAAAAGCCGCACCGAATTGTCGCTACGATACGGCTTTTTAATTCCTTCAAACTATCGTATTAAAACCATCTTTTTGATTTGCATATCACCGGCTGTCTGTATACGGTAAAAATATACGCCACTGCTTAAACCGGCGGCATCAAATTGCAGCGCCACGCGACCTGCAGGCTGGATTTCGTTTTCCACCAGTGTTTTCACCAACCGGCCTGTGGCATCAAACACTGTGACTGTAACCGTTTGCCGCTGGTCCAGGTGATAAATGATGTGAGTTGTCGGATTAAATGGATTGGGAAAGTTTTGTTCCAGTTTGATTGAACCGGGCTGTACAACTTGCCGGGATTTAACACCGGTTTCACCGCTGATTCCTAACAAATAGATATTATCGGCATTAACCACATCGTAAAAATCAGTCCCTTCATTTAAAACAAACTCGACACCCGATTGCAGGCCGTTACTGATATCGTATTCCGGCACCGAGGCCCGACGTTCGTCGAAATCAAATATAAGACGGTTCCACGCTTCAGGGCGTAGCGCTGATGTTGTATACCATGCTGACTGCCAATTCCAGGTGACACGGTCTTGTGCAAAAATCTGCAGACCGTTTGCCGACTTTAAAAATGATTCTGGCACCCAAACATAGGCCACCAGTGCTGATGCCGTATCGCCATTCACAATGATATTGAGATTACTGTTGGCAAAACCGCCCTTTATCCCCAAGTCGGCGTCGATCAGTATTTCCAGTGCGCCTGCAGATAAATCGCTCGGATCATCGGCCAGCACGACTTCGACGCCGGCACCGTCTCCGAAAACACCCGACCATTCCGCAAACCCCCTGGATTCATCTTCAAAATCAGCCAGAAGAAGTGAATCGGCAACCTGTGCAAAAGAAAAACTTGTAATAAGCAGAGTAATTACTGTAACGAAATTCTTCATGATACCTCCTATTTAGTATTTTATATTTTTAACAATATAAATTAACAAAAAATTCTATAAATACCAGGATAATCTAAAGACCATAATTTTTTTTTCAAAAATATCTCACTTTTTGCATCAAAGTGAGTGTAGGCTTTCCATTTAGAATGAAAAAATCAAAGGAGGTTAATATGGTTGATGCAAGCTTGTTGAACAATTTCTGCAAAAAATGTCAGCACAGAGACGGCAGTCTTTCACGGGGCATTTTGTGTGGATTGACAAAAAATAAACCCGACTTTGAACAGACCTGCCCTGATTATGTGGAAGACCCTGACGAAGCAAAACGGATTTCGCGCCTGGAAACCAGCAGCGTAAAACACCAGACGCGCAGTGAGGTGGGTGAGGGAGGAAACGGCTGTGTCAACTGGCTGATTTGGATCGGCATTCTTGTTGTTATTAACATCATCCTGGCAGCTTGCGGAAGTGACTGGATTGTTTATTAAACTATTTGAGCATATGGAAGCGGAACGGGTCTTTAACGTGTTGTTGGGAGTCTGTTTTATTGGCTGGACTTTGATCGGATCGAAATCGGAAATTAATGCAATGGGTATTACAACGGCACGGATTTCGATTATAGTTCTCAATGGTGTTGTCGGTTTTAACTTTATAATCCGCAGGACCGGGGCAAAGAGCGGTGGACCAACTGTCCTATTTACCGCTCTGCCTTCTATTCTTGTCGGCTCACTGGCCTACCGGCTGGCTGCACCGGCTGTCTTGTGGCCTTTTTATGTGAATTTTTTATTTGTTTTCGGAATGGCCATTACCGTCTGTTCGCTTATTTTTTTGGGAAAAAACTTTGCCGTTTTCCCGGCTCTGAGGGGCATCACGCAAACCGGACCTTACAGGTTCATCCGGCATCCCGCTTATTTGGGTGAGTTGCTGTTGATTTTTACATTGATTTTAACGGGCCCACGATGGGGGACATTGTTGTTCCTTTTTTTCATTCCTTTGATTGTGGTTCGAATTATTGCCGAAGAAAAATTGTTATGTGAAAATGAAATTTATAAAAAATACAAACGCCTGGTTCGATGGCGGCTTTTGTATGGAATTTGGTAATGTACTTTTTATCGATTTTAAGAGTTGCAGGATGTGGTTCGGTCATTCTTTTCACCAAAATAAGTTTAGGTTCGTCAGAACCGCACCGTATTTTGTCGGGGGAGTTTTTATTGCTCAAAAATTATAAAATATTATTGTTTTAGCTGTGGCATATTAATTTGGTGCGGTTCCGACACCTCATATATAGTCTTGGCGCGAATTGAAACGGAACCGTACCCTACAACTGACGGGATTAGGAGAAGGGCAAGGGCGTCGTCGCGATCCCGCTGAAGCGGGATGAAGGAAGCCCAATCCAAAGATGCGGGGTGACGAACAGGAACCGGAAACGAGGAAGATATTTAATTTCGTTTGCAATTCTTGATTTTTTTTTGCATTTTTGAAATATTAAAATTTTACGAATAGATTATGATTTATTCCTTAATGATAAAAAGACACAGTATGCAGTTATTCATGCTTTAGAAATTATCGGTGAAGACTCGAAGAAAATACCAAAGGAAATACGTGATAAATAATCAAATATCTCTTGGCGCGGAAGGCAGAGTGCGGCAGGGTGGAACCCAGATTCGAACTTAGAGACTAAATATCGGAAGGAGAGAGAAATGCCCAAGATGTTTAAAACAGACATCGCCTCGGAAGCAGATGTGAAGGTTTACGTGACTGAAATCCGTTCAGAGGCGGACGTGGTGGTTTACGAGACGAGTGACCAGTGGGCGGCGACTGAGAGCACGATTTGGTGTTACACAGACATCCGAAGCGAAGCGGACAAGGTAGTGTATTTCACCAGCGGTCAGTGGGAGGCAGATTTGGTGATATACAGGACGGATATTCAGACGGATGCAGAGTGGTTGAACAGTGGGAAGGCAGGATTGTTGTAGGCAGGGTAGGCGAATTGATGGGCGAGTTG
>JAFGEC010000433.1 GCA_016931775.1 Candidatus Zhuqueibacterota bacterium
AATCGAATCGATTTTTGTCTGCATGGCTGATAAATAAAATTCGACTTGGTCCCTCAGTGCGGTGTGGCTCAATAAATCGACGGCCGTGCCGATGTCTCCGTGGCCGGGAAAGTGGATTTTCTGGCCGGTATTGGCACAATCATAACGGCAAATCTTCCACCATCCGGACGGAACGTGCCAGTTTAATGTATCATTATGGAAAGCATGGGTTAACGTAAAAATCCGGCTGGTATCCGGAATGATACTGTCACCGGACACCGGGTATGCCAGAACTGCTATATTTTTATAGACCGGTAAAAGATTTTCGGAGCCGTTATTTTTTAGCGTCGTCTTGATTTCATTCAGGGGCGCCGGAAAAAAAATTTTTATATCAGCGGGACCCCGGACGACTTTTGTCGTCGTGAACATGCCCATTGTACCGTTTTGCGGTTGTCGCTCGCTGCCGGTTAAAACCAGACCGAGCTCCAACCCGAGTTCCCTGGCCGCACGAAGGGTACGGGTGAAAGTCTCAATGGATTCGTTCGTATTGGGTGCCGAATCGCCGGGAGAAGTATAGAGTTCACCTGTATCAAACAATAGGTAGAGTCCACCCATACCGTTGTTTTTAATGTTTTGGAGATTTTTGGTTATTTGAAATGTGTCGGCAAAGTCGTCGGGTAACGTGAGAAAAGCGCGGGGACGAATAGACAAGGGCGGATTTTGAAATCCGAGCCGGAGCTGGTCCTTTTCCGGTTTTACGGCCTGTTTTTGACAACCGGCTGTCAGGACAAACAAAAAAATAATAATGCGGAATTTCAATTTGCTGACCTCTAATAATTCAAAGATTTTTTATTCCCTAGGCGCTCCCTTGAATATAAAATAAAAAAATATTTTGAAAAGCACAAGTATCTTTTCGGGTAAAATTAAATTCCTTTTATCCCAATTCTTTTTTTATATATTGCCCCGTATGACTTGTCTGGTTTAAAGCGAGCTCTTCCGGTGTCCCGCTGGCAATGATTTTACCGCCGTCATCACCCCCTTCGGGACCCAGATCGATAATATAGTCGGCGGACTTGATCACGTCCATGTGGTGTTCGATAACGATAACCGTGTTGCCCTTGTCTGTCAGCCGGTTCAACACATTGAGCAACATTTTGGTATCCTCAAAATGCAAACCGGTCGTAGGCTCGTCCAAAATATACAGCGTGCTGCCTGTGCTGATCTTGGACAGTTCGGTCGCCAGTTTGACGCGCTGGGCTTCTCCGCCGGACAATGTGGTGGCCTGTTGACCGAGGGTGATGTAGCCCAGGCCCACATCGTAAAGCGTTTCCAGCTTTCTTTTAATTTTGGGAATTTTACCGAAAAATTCCAACGCCTGAAAAACGGTCATATCCAGAACGTCGGCAATGGATTTGTTCTTGTACTTGATTTCCAGGGTTTCCCTGTTGTAACGTTTACCCTTGCAGACCTGACACTTGACGTACACATCCGGTAAAAAGTGCATTTCAATCTTGATGATGCCGTCACCCTGGCAGGCCTCACATCGTCCGCCTTTGACATTAAAGGAGAATCGCCCCGGCTTGTAACCGCGGATTTTAGCTTCGTGCACCTGGGTGAACAGGTCACGGATATGGGTGAACAGACCGGTATAGGTGGCCGGATTGGAACGGGGCGTGCGGCCGATGGGGCTCTGGTCGATGTCGATCACCTTGTCGATATTTTCAAGCCCCTCCACGGAAGTATATGGGAGGGGTAAATCCCTTGTTCTGTAAAAATGCCGGTGTAAAATTCGATACAGGGTTTCGTTGATCAGGGTGCTTTTACCGCTGCCGGATACGCCGGTAATGCAGATAAAAACCCCCAGGGGAAATTTGACATCGATGTTTTTCAGGTTGTTGCCTTTGGCTCCCGTTATGGTAAGCCATTTGTTGCAAGGTTTTCTGCGTTTTTCAGGAACGGGAATAGACCGCCGGCCGCTGAGATAAGCGCCGGTGATCGACTCCGGATTTGCCATGACATCTGTGGGCGTACCCTGTGCGATGACCCGGCCGCCGTTTTCTCCCGCACCGGGCCCCAGGTCCACAATCCAGTCGGCATGTTCCATGGTCTCTTTATCGTGCTCCACAACCAGTACCGTATTGCCCAGATCTCGCAGTTTGATCAGAGTATCGATCAGGCGCTTGTTGTCCCGTTGATGCAGTCCGATGGAGGGCTCGTCAAGAATGTACAGCACGCCGACAAGCTGCGAACCGATCTGGGTGGCCAGCCGGATCCGCTGCGCTTCACCCCCGGACAATGTGCCTGCGGTGCGGTCCAGTGTGAGATATTCCAGTCCCACATTGACCAGAAAGCCCAGGCGTTCGTTTATTTCCTTTAAAACCTGATGGGCGATTGTTTTCTGCTGGGCGCCGAGTTTGACGGTTTGGAAAAAGTTTTTGATCTCTTTGATGGACAGAGCCGTGAGCAAGTGAATGGCGTATTTGCCTACCCGAACGGCACGTGCTTCCGGCCGCAGCCGGGAACCGCCGCATTCGGGACAGGGGATGACGTTCATAAAGCCTTCGATCCATTCGCGGATACCGGGCGAATCGGTTTGATGATAGCGGCGCTCCAGATTTTTTATTACGCCTTCAAATCTGGTGCGGAACCGTCCCTCGTGCCGGCCCGACCGGGATTCATATCTGAAATCGATCTCGTCTTTGGTGCCGTATAAAAGAGCTTGCCGGCAGTTTTTATCGAGTTTTTCAAACGGTGTATTCACCGCAAATCCAAAGTGGCCCAGGACACCGGTGGCCAGGGTAATGTACCAGCCCTCTTTCATCGTTCGCCAGGGTTTCAGCGCGCCATCGGTAACGGCGAGTGTCGGGTCGGGCACGATGAGCTCGGGATCGATTTCCATTTTTGTGCCCAGGCCGTTACAAACGGAACAGGCGCCATAGGGTGAATTGAATGAAAACATACGCGGTGCCAGTTCTTCATAGCTGATACCGCAATCGTGACATGAAAAATGCTCGCTGAAAAGCATTTCAGCTTCGCCCGCACGGTCTATGATGAGCAGTCCCGAGGCCAATTTGAGAGCTGTTTCCACCGAATCGGTTAAACGCGGCTTTATTTTCGGATCGATCTTGAGACGGTCGACAATGACCTCGATATTGTGCTTTTTGTTTTTATCCAGAACGATATTGTCTTCCAGATCCCTGGTTTCGCCGTCGACCCGTACGCGAACGTAGCCGTCCCGGCGAGCTTCCTGGAATACTTTGGTATATTCACCTTTTCTGCCGCGAACGATGGGCGCGAGAACCTGAATTTTTCTGTCCTGCGGCAGACCGAGCACCTGATCGACGATCTGCTGTACGGTCTGTTTCTCAATTTTTTTACCGCAGTTATAGCAGTAAGGTGTGCCGATACGGCTGTAGAGCAGGCGCAGATAGTCGTATATTTCGGTTACCGTTCCCACAGTGGAGCGCGGGTTTTTACTTGTGGACCTTTGTTCGATAGAGATGGCGGGCGACAGGCCCTCGATGTAATCCACATCGGGTTTTTCCATCAGGCCCAAAAACTGGCGGGCGTAAGCCGATAAAGATTCCACATAACGGCGCTGGCCCTCGGCGTATATGGTATCGAACGCCAGTGACGATTTGCCCGAACCGGAGAGGCCGGTGATGACCACCAGTTTGTCGCGCGGAATTTCCAGATCGATGTTTTTCAGATTATGTTCGCGTGCGCCGCGAATGAAAATTTTATTTTTTTCAGGCATGGCTCTCGGATTTTCAGTGAAAAATTTGATCTGTAATTTACGAAACTGGATGAAGAGAATAAAGGGAAAAATATGGGTATTTGTAATATATGGGTAGCGGGGGCAATGTATTTAATACACTCGTTGCAAACTTTTCTAGAAAAAAATTGAAAAATCATTCAAAAAATATATTGAAAATAATAAATCTGCGGCCCAGGCTGTGCTTGGGTCGTAAAGAGCTAAAAAAAGCGACGTTTTCCATCACCACCGTTACTTGCATATTACGGATATCTCAAATCGTTTTATGGCGGCTCCGGCCTCCTCGGCACGCTTCGCGTGCCTGCGGTGTCCTGCGCCGGCTCCGCGGGCCTCCTCAGTGCCGCTTTGCGGCACTTCCGGGGTCCCGCTCCGCTTTATTTAAGGGGATATACTGGATTTTCTCATTACCGCAAAGAGGGACGAGTAGATCACGGATGAAAATCCGGGTGCAAAGTAAAAGTTTGATATATTGGTCATTTAATAATATTCAAAAGATCGTTGATTCTTATGTTGCTACGTGAAAGGGCTCTCTAAAACCATTGCAGTCGACATTCTGGTTCGTGAGTTAATACGGTAAGGCTGGGGTAAGAGTATTCTAGTGTTTACGTTTATTACATGCTGATCCAGTTACAAAAAGAATTGCGGAATCAGTTGACCTTTCTATTGATATAGCTGGATTATATTGATATTCAGTACATTTGTGCATATATTTAATGAAAATATTTATTCAATTTTGCAATAAATTACAGTCAGGTTGATGAATCAATTGGTTTATAGCGTTTTGAAAATTAAGATTACATGCACGAGATTGTATTTTATATGTCCCTAATGCTAATACAAATATTTATTCCATAAAACCATAGGATTATTAATGGCCATTTTTCGTCTTATCGAGGTTTGGTTGCGAATATTTATACGTTTAATTGAATTTACCATCCAGTTGATTATTAATTTAGTAAATTTTTTTGTAATCCTGATTGACGTGATCAATAAGTCAAGAGAAAAAACTCATGAAATCCAGGAAGAAAAAAATGATATTCTAGAGGATAAAGCAAAAGATAGACATCTGGAAATCAGTGTGGTATATAGTCAAATTGTTCACTTGTTCTATAACATTGTTCAATATTTTAGGCGATTTTCTTTGGATACATGCAAAAAATCTGAAACATTTCCAACGCCAAGGCCCAAAAGCCCCCAATTACCTCAAAAACCGAATTTAAAAAGTCGGAAATACAGACCTCATTATCTATTTTTGGACTTTTTTTCGCATAAAAGATTAAAAAGCAAAAGCGAGCGCCGAATATGTTTATATAAAGATGATCTGAAAATTTGGAATAACGAATGTGATCAAATCAACAAGGATTATGCAAAGTCGGTAGCAGAATGGGAAAAGGATAAGGAAAATTTTTACAAGCTACAGCTGGATCATAATTCACGTATTGAAAAGACCAAAATCCTCTATCGGCAAAAGCATCCAAAAGGGATTTTGTATTTGGGTGAATTTGCTCTGAATTCTATCCGTATGCCCGGTGATTTTGAGAAAAAAATCAAAGTAGGATTTGATTTGAAATCCGGAACATATATAATTGATTTTTTAATTCCGAATATGGACATTTTACCCAAAATAAAGGAAGTATATTATGATAAAAACGTTGACCAAATTATTGAAGAAAGATATAGCTGGCACGAATTGAGTAATCTTTATGAACATATGGTGTTTCATCTCACGATGGGATGTGTTTATATTTTGCATCGTGTGGATACTGAAAAAATGATAAATTCATTCATTTTTAACGGATTTATTAAAAATAAAATGAAAAACAATTACGTAAATCTCCCAAGATGTATTTTATCGGCCAAAGTACCCCGCAGGAAACTTAAAAATAAAAATCGATATATTGTACCTGAAATTATTATTCGGGATTTTGAGTGCAGAAATCATTGGCCGTTAGCTCATTACAAATCCGTTCGACCGTTTTTTACTTTGACAAAAACAGATGATATGGAATCTTGATTATAAGTATTTAACTGGTATCCCGACGCTCCGCGTCCCGCCGCGACGGAAATTTGGGCTTTTTTACAAGGGCTTTTCCGTTAAGCCAATATTCATAAAAAAATCGGTTGAAATTTACTAAAATTTGAACTATATTTAATAAAGATGAACCATTAATTGTATAATGAAAGAAAAACATGAAGTCAATTACGATTCATAATCTGGATGATCGAGCCAGTGAAAAGCTGAGCGAAGTTGCAAAAGCGCAGGGACTCAGCTTGAATAAAACCATAAAAAAAATATTGTACGAATCCCTGGGATTAAAGGTTGGTGAAAACAAGGATCACAGTGAAGATTTCTCTGAATTTTTTGGAAATTGGTCAAAAGAAGAAGGAAAAATATTTGAAGCTGCAATCCAGGATTTTGAAAAAATTGATCGCGAGGATTGGAATTGAAAATTTTACTCGACACGAATGCTTATGGTAAATTGTTAACCGGTGACGTTCGTGTTCTGAATGAACTTGCAAAAGCTGATACAGTATATATGTCTGTGATTGTACTGGGGGAATTATACGCCGGTTTTAAAGGTGGTGGAAAGGAAATTGAGAACAGAAAGAAACTGGAAATATTTCTGAATAAGCCAACGGTCAATCAATTGAACGCAACACAAAATACTGCAGAGGCATTTGGGCATATAAAAAATGAAATGAAACGTGCAGGGACTCCTCTCCCGATTAATGATGTTTGGATCGCAGCCCATGTTTTTGAAACGGGATCAATCCTGATCACATATGACCGGCACTTTTTAAAAATAAAAAGCATTCGTATATGGAATGTTTTGACATCTTGAATATTTTTGTTACTTCGAAAAAATTGTATGACATGTCACAAAATAAAAAGATGAAAAAATTTGTCATTTTTCCTTTGGTCTTTTTATTTTTTTCTATTGTAAAAAGGATGTGACGCCTGTAGAACCGGAAAGAGGGAAATTTTTTGAACCTGAAAATCTGTCTAATTTAAATCTACAAAATATTGAAGATTTTTGGGGTGATGATTCAGTTGATCGTATTTCTGATTTTGTTGCCGCCCACCACTTTGAATATAATTCAGATCATATTGGCTCCATTCGTTTTAGTGCTAAGACTTTAGGTTATATGGCTGTGAGTGGTTTTTTAAGCCAGGAAATCGCAACAGAGGCACAGGAAGAACGCGCCTCGGATATTGCCGCTTTGGTATTTCCCGGTGATTCACAAGGAAAAGAGTATGAAGAATTCAGAGATAAATACTGATCCGGGGACACTGAAAAGAAAATTAAGGATAAATGGTGGTGGGGTATTTATATTTTTATGGTCCAACTGTGACTCGCGCGAGGTTAAAAAAATCATACTGAAGCGGGGCGCCATGTTGATCGCATCGGTTTATTTTACAATAAATATAAAATTTTGGGGGATACCCTGCCGACATATTCCTTGACATTTTAATAAAAATATATTAGACTATACAAATCCATTAACCAGGGAGGCGGAGCATGAAAATAATTTTTGCTGCAATTTTGCTGACGGCGGTTCTGGCCTTTGCACAGGCGGAAAATACGGCCGATCTCATCGAAAAGGGTAACAAGGCCTTTGAAAATTTTGACAACAATACGGCATTGTCTTTTTACGACAAGGCGGTCAAGACGGATGCGAATAACTGCGAGGCGCTGTGGAAACTGGCTCGGGCGCATGTCGATGTGGGAGAGGTGGCCGAGGAAAAAGAGCAGGAAGCGCACTATCTGGATGCGGAAAAATTTGCCCGCCGTGCCGTGGAGGT
>JAFGEC010000045.1 GCA_016931775.1 Candidatus Zhuqueibacterota bacterium
GGCCGTTTGGGCGATATTCAAATGTTCACAGTTGGATTTGTATTTTAAATGATGAAAAAGTTATCTTTTGTTTTTTGTTTATTACTTTTATTTGGATGTTCGCAAAGGGAGGAGATCGCCGATGATCAGGAACCTATCCTGGTTCAAATCGGCGATCGTTCTATAACGGTTTCCGATTATGTAAAACGGTCCGAACTCACTATACGTCCTTTTTATTGCCGCGGCAATACCGAAAAGGATAAACGTATTATCCTTAATTCATTGATTGCTGAAAAACTTTTCGCTCTCGAAACCGAGCCTTCGTCTGAGATTTTTAATAATCCGTTCTTTCTTGCCTATGTCAAGGGCAGAAAAGAGCAGATGATGCGAGATAAGCTGTTTGAAATCGAAGCCAAAGCCAGGGTCAATCTATCCGAAACAGAAATCGATTCTGCCATGATTAAAGCAGGAATGGAATATAAAGTTGAATTTGCAAATTTATCACCGGAACAGGCAATGACAATTCGGGAAAAAATCGCTGAAAATCCGGAGTCAATAAATGGCCTTTTTGAAGAATCGGACAGTATCTTTACCCACACTTCCCGTTATCTGGACAATGACCTGGCGCCGTTACAGCAGGTGTTGTTTAAGCGCCCGCTACAACCCGGCCATGTGATCGAACCGCTACAAATCGATCAGGATCGGTTTCTATTTATTCGAATAAAAAATTACACCTATAAGCCTATTATATCGAGTTCGGAAAGAATCAAAAAAAAACAATTGGTGAAGGAACAGCTGGAACTTAACAAAGCACAGCAATTTTGGGACGGTTATGTGAATGACGTAATGCGTGGTAAAAAAATCGAGTTCGATAGAGAATCATTCGAGTATCTGTTGGAATTATTAGCTGAACGGATCTGGAATACGGAACAGGAAATCGATATCGCTAAACGTGTCAATGAGATTATTTTGAATGAATTTACTGATGAAGCCAATTCCCTCAACCGGCCCTTTTTCAAGTTGAATGATGAGGTTTGGACGATTGGTGATTTTCGAGAATTGGTGTTGTCACATCCTATTGTTTTCCGTGACGATTATATCGGCACACCCCGCCAGTATGTCAAAGCGTTCCGGACCGCCGTGATCGATGTGATTCAGGACCATTTTGTGACGGAGCAGGCATATAAACGAAAAATTGACCGGTTGGAATCGATCGAGCGAAAAACAAAAATGTGGCAGGATGCCTTTGTCGCTTTGTATTTTCAGGAGAAATATATAGAGTCATTGAGGCAAAAATCCGACTTTGACCCGGAAAAACTGAGTGGCAATCGGGATACTTACATGGACGTACTTGTTGACAGTCTCGTGAAAAAATATAAATCCAAAATTAAACTGAACCGTGTAGAATTTGAAAAAATCAAACTGGACAACACCAGTTTTTTCGGTTTCAGACCTGGTGTTCCCTATCCGTCATTGGTACCGGCATTTCCGGCAACTTCCCTTTCCGACAAAATTGAAAATTTTCAAGTTGGCATTCATTAATGCGGGCCGCAGGGATGCATTGTGTAAAACCTTCGTTTCGAGTGGGACCGTACAGGTTCGACGCATCACCTTTTGTCAAATTTCTTTCGTTTTAGTATTTGCAAAGATGTCGAAAACTGGTGCATTGCACCCTTCATCCATTACTGAGATATGACCACACTGGTATTAATTATCTTGCTTCTCAATCACATCCTTTGTATAATTGCTTTTAATAAATTTTAAGAGATAAAAACGGTGAGGAAAATGAGACAGATTCTATTATTATTGCTTTTGTCCTTTTATGTGACAGCTCAAACACCTAACGGCGTTATACTCGATACTTCCGAATGGATTCCCTACGAGTACAATGATGAGCAGATTAAAAATTCTATTCTGGATATGAGCTGGATTCAGGAAAAACCTGCCGGCCGGCATGGAAAGGTCATTGTACAGGATGAAGATTTTATGTTTCTCGACGGTACGCCTGCCCGGTTTTACGGCGGTAATATTTTTGGTCTGGCCAATTTTGCCGATAAAAAGGACGCAGAAAAGCTTGCCGACCGCCTTGTCCGAACCGGCTCCAATATCATCCGGATGCATCACCTGGACGTGGTGAAACCCTGGACCGACATGGTGGTTACCCGCAGTCTGTTTGGGGGACAAATGCCGGAAACCACACGCAAACTGGATCCGGATATGCTGGATAAATTTGATTATATGTTTTACCTGTTGAAACAACGTGGAATCTATATTTTCCTCAGCCATATATCCTCACGCTGGATTATGGAAGGCGACGATTTCCCCGGTGATAAGGCGGGATTTGACGATGTTTCACAGGGATTCAAAGTTGAGGGTATGTTTGATCCGTTTCTTATCAATCTTCAAAAAGAATATCTGAAGCAACTCCTGGAACATGTTAATCCCTATACCGGTTTGGCCATGAAGGATGATCCGGCACTTGCCCTTATGGAAATTATTAATGAAAATACATTGTTCTGGATTCAACCTCAGGGTGGATTTGGTATCAATTCGCCGTATTATCAAAAAATGCTGGGCAAAATGTTCTCGGACTGGCTCTTTGTAAAATACGAGGCATATGAAACTTTATTGGTCAGTTGGGCGGAAGACGGCAAAACGACATTTTTTGAAGACGAGGATCCCCAAGACGGTTATATAAAAATACCACACATATACGTCCGTGACAGTGATTGGCCTGTCAGTGAAACCCGTAAACGGGATACTTATCAGTTTTTGCTGGAGCTGCAGGACCGTTACTATACGGAAATGAATACTTTTTTACGCGGCCTGGGTGTGACAATTCCTATTGCCGGCAGTAATCACTGGTGTGATGATGTGGCTGACATTTATTCTAATGCCAAATTAAATTTTATCGACCGCCACAGTTACTGGACCCATCCCAGGGGAGAGTATAATTACGTGGCCGGCCAGGGGATCGATCCCAAACCTATGGTCAAGGATCCCGAAGGAGGCCATATCGGCCAGAACGCCCGTCGAAGAGTGTACAACAAACCCTTTACGCTCTCAGAGTGGCACAACTGTCTGCCCAATCCGTATCGCGCCGAAGGGACACCGATCGTTGCGGCTTATTCGTGCCTGCACAACTGGCATCCCATGCATTATGCCTATTACGGGCGATGGGAACTGAAACCGGACACCATCAATGCCTTCCAGGTGCTTTACGATCCCACACAGGCGAATCTGATCCCCATTTCCGCACTTTTATTTTTACGTCAGGATTTTAAGGAAGCGGAGCACTATTATTATGAAACACTGACGCCCAAGCAAGCCACCAATGCGTTGCATAATTACGACCGCCATCCGCGGGTGTCTTTGATTTGTAAATACGGACTTGCTTTTACCGACGTCGGATTGCCAAAGTGCAATAATCCGAGAATTTTGAGAACCGCTCTGAATGAAAATCTCGGCCACCGGAGTTCCACCGGCGAGCTGATGTGGAATTTCCGGGACGGCCGTGTATATTTAAATTCACCGCGAACCCAGGGAGTGGTGGGATTTCTCAGTGATCAAATTGTCAAAACTCTTGATATTCAGTTTGAGATTACAACGGAATTTGCCGTCGTATTAGTGACTTCTCTGACCAGCGATCCCATTGCCGAATCGGACCATCTCCTGGTTTCCACGTCGGCTGACGCGCGGATGACGGGTGTTGAGATGTCACCCCAAGCTGATAAGGTTTTAAGTACCGGACATTTTCCGTTTCTGCAGCAGCCCGTTGAAGGAACTCTGATGTTTCGCGGCGGAGCCCGGCCAACCGTTTATAAAATCAACTCCAACGGCAAACGGATCGGCCAAGTTCCAGTGGACAATATAACCGACAGCTGGTATTTTAAATTGACGGCACAGAACCGGTGCATGCATTACGAGATTGTTCGGTAATTTGCCGATATTTTCTCTACCGGACTCTTGACACAATTTTTCTTTTTTTTTATCTGAATTAATTTTTGTATCTTAATGCGATCAAATTATGGAGGACAATCACATGCACACTGCGGCTCTTGACAAATATTCAAATCTGCAAAAATCCATTCTTGCATTGCTGCGAATCGTCATTGGATGGCATTTTCTTTACGAAGGAGTTTCCAAATTGCTTATTCCCGACTGGACGTCGGCCGGCTACCTGCAAAACTCACGCTGGATTTTTGCAGGCTTTTTTCACTGGATCGCCGCGAATCCCACAGTGCTGGCTATTGTAGACTTTATAAATATTTGGGGCTTGATTCTTGTCGGGCTGTGTCTAGTGCTGGGACTGTTTACAAAAGTGGGTGCATGGCTTGGGATCGGTCTATTGGCATTATACTATGTGGCCAATCCTCCCTTTGTGGGCATCGATTTTGGCCTACCGACAGAGGGGAATTACGTTATTGTGGATAAAAATCTCGTCGAAATTTTTGCATTGCTGGCCGTTGTTTTTTTCCCGGCAGGATGGCAGTGGGGATTGGACAGTCTTGTTTTCGGCAGGGGAGAGCAAAAGGCCGAAGGCAGTCCGAAAACTGAATCAGCTGAGCCTGTTGTTTCATCTTTTGACCGGCGTGTCGTGCTGAAAAGTCTTGCCACGGTACCCCTTTTGGGTGCTTTTGCCATTGCGGTGGCTAAAAAATATAATTGGGAAAAGATCAACGCGATCACCGGCGCCACTATTAAGGTGAGTGACACTAAACTCAAAGACTTGAAAGGGGAGCTTGAAACCGGAACACTTGGTCAACTGAAAATCAGCCGTTTGATCATGGGCGGCAACCTTATCGGTGGCTGGGCGCATTCCCGCGATTTAATTTATGTACCCTCTCTCTTTAAAGCGTATAATACCGAACGTAAGATTTTTGAGACTCTTCAAATCGGTGAAAAGGCAGGCATCAATATGATAAACATCACCGGTATCCAGTTTCCTGTCATCAACAAGTATAAACGAATTTACGGCAGCAAGTTGCAAACCATGTGTCAGGTTCACCCTACAAAAGAAGATAATTTCGGTACAATCGATGCCGCAATCGATGCAGGTGTCGATTTAGTCCAAATTCAGGGCAATTGTGTTGATTGGCGCGTTCGCGATGGTGAGATTGACGTGCTGGTTAAAGCTATTGACTATATTAAAAAACAGGGCTATCCGGCCGGTCTGGGTGCACATTCAGTGCATGCACTCCGCGCCTGTGATGAAGCGGGTATCGTGCCGGATTTTTATATGAAGACGTTGCATCACGATAAATACTGGTCCGCTCATCCGAAACCGAATAGAATTCCCTTCTCCGTCGACGGGGAAAAATCTGCTAACCATAATGAATTTCATGACAATATGTTTTGCCTGTTCCCGGATGAAACGATCGAGTACATGAAAAGCAAAAAAATACCATTTTTTGCTTTCAAGGTACTGGCCGGTGGCGCCATCCACCCGAGCGAAGCTTTCAGGTTCGCATTTGAAAATGGTGCCGATTTTCTTTGTGTCGGTATGTTTGACTGGCAGGTTGTGGATGACGTCAATATTGCCATCGAAACACTGGAAGACCTGGAGAAACAAGGTAGCCGTCAAAGGCCCTGGATAGCGTAAACTGAGGATTTTATTGCATCGGCGTTTTAAAAGTAATAATGAGCCGGTTTTTATGTTTTCGTTCCGAGGTCTAAAAAGACGTGCAGACAAAATTTCCACTTGGCAAAATTGGTTTATTGATATAGAATCGTTTCCCGCATGAATTCCGCTTTGTTAACCAGATTAAAAATAATGGTCATCCCGGCAAGGCTTAAATGTAATGAATATAAAAAGAAAGAGGTGGCATTGCCACCTCTTTAATTAAAATTTTACATTGAAAGTTGGACCGTCATAATGCTGGTCTTCCACCACCGTATAAGGCGTGAGATCCAGTGCGCCTACCTCTGATGAGTAAAACACATCGTTTACCGTGAGAGTTCGGGTTTCATTGAAAAATACCACACCGGTCGCTACGAATGTTCCGGGAAATGCATTGACGATATAATCATATGAATCAATACCGGGGGAAATGGGTGAAGAAAAGCCAAAATCAAGTATAGTGGGCAATATAGTTGGAAAAATGTTAAATTTGGTCGTCGCGACAACCCGTGCCTCAACAAAGTTGCTTGGCCAATTTCCGTTAAAAACGATTTTGCCGATGATTTTTGTATCTGTAATTTTACGTGCCTTGGATTTGTTCACGAGGATACTAATAGGTTCCACTATAGTATTGGCATCAGGTACGACAACCTCGGATGGTGCCAGAGAATCGGTGCCGGCAAAATAAGCGCCGCAAATGCTTAAAAGATCAAAGTTGGTGCCTACGGATCTCCAAACGACACCGATTGCTTTATAAGTCGCCGGTCGGAGTTTAAAAGTATA
>JAFGEC010000434.1 GCA_016931775.1 Candidatus Zhuqueibacterota bacterium
CTGTCAAAATTTTAAAATTACATATATTTGGCAAAAGGAGGTGCGTCGCACCGGTTCTATCCCACCCGAGACTGAGGTTTTACATACAATTTAAAAAAAAATTTGGTCTTTTCCAATAAAATGTGTAACTTATAGTTTATACACCTCTCGCCAACAGAAAAACTTGATTAATTTCCAAAATTTCCTTATACTATAAAAATGAATCTCATTCGGTTTAAAAAATAATTAACAAATTAAATAAAAACAGGAAGAACGATATGCATATCCAACAAACTCTTGAAAACAGCCTGAAAACCCACTCCGGTATCAAAACAGATCTCTCCAGAAAGGAAATGATTAAAAAAACAGTCGAGAGAGGCGAAGCTCTGGTTGCTGCCAACGGCTGTTTGGCAACCTGGACAAGACCCGAGTCGACGGGCCGTTCACCAAAAGACACATTAATTGTCCACTGGCCCGAATTGGAAAAAAATGTGGATTGGGATTCACCGAATAATATCCCCGTTGATCCGGAAACATTCCAAATGTTGTGGGCGGATGCCCTTGACGTGCTGAAAGAAAAAGATGAAATCTTTGTAACCAACCGTGTTGTCGGCGCAAACAGCAAATATGCCTTGCCGATTAAAACAATAACATCTTCTTCTTTGGTCGCTCTGTTCACAATAAACATGTTCAGACCGGTACCCGAGGATATCCACCAAAGTGTTTTCTCTGAGCGCGGTTTTATTTTATTATCCCTGCCATATGACAAATTAAATTCGGAAAAATATAAAGGACGTCTTCGTCAATTACCCAACGGTAAGACAACCGACATGGCGATCGCGATCGATTTTGCCAATCGTGTGGGCCTTGTTTTTGGATCAGCTTACCAGGGAAGCGGTAAAAAACTCATATTTACCGTTATGAACTATTATCTGCCCTTGGAAGGTATCCTTCCTTTGCACTGCTCGGCAAACGAAAGTACCGCCGGCGATGTGAGTCTGTTTTTAGGCCTTTCAGGAACCGGAAAAACGACTCTATCGGCGGACGCATCACGAGCTCTTTTTGGCGATGATGAACATGGATGGAATGAGGACGGGATTGCTAATTTTGAATACGGTTGTTATGCAAAACTTATCAACCTGGATCCGGAAAAAGAGCCGGAAATTCATAAGGCAGTTTTTCATAAAAAAGACTACCTGGAACATGGCGCCATCGTAGAAAACGCTCTCATGTGGCCCGATGGCACGTTTGACCTGTTCGACGATAGACTGACGCCCAACAGCCGCGCTTCGTACCCATTGGCTTCGTTAACATATATCAAACCGTCATCCAAAGGCGGGCATCCAAAAACCATCATTTTCCTGACAGCAGATGCCAATGGAGTTTTACCTCCGGTCTCCAAACTCGGCGCTGAAGAAGCCATGTTGTGGTTCTTGATGGGTTATACCAGTAAACTGGCCGGAACGGAAACAGGCATTGTGGATCCGGTTTCGACTTTTTCAAGATTTTTTGGCCAACCCTTTATGCCTTGCCTTCCTCACGTATATGCCGATATGCTGGGTGAATATATGCGAAAATACGGTGCTCAAGTATTTCTCGTCAATACCGGCTGGAGCGGCGGTCCGTTTGGTATAGGCAAACGAATGGACATCACGGTGACGAGAACCATATTAAATGCCGCTCTGGACGGTAAACTGGAGGACGTTGAATATCATACAGACAAGTTATTCCATTTACAGGTTCCCAAGGAGTGTCCCGGTATAGCGCCTAAGCTGTTGGACCCGGCGCAAACATGGCAAGACAAGAATGCATATCGCGAACGGGCCGAAAAACTCGCACGGGAATTTAGTATACATTTTGATAAGGCCTATGGCAACAAAGATATTGATCCAAAGATTAAAGCCGTATGTCCGGGAAAATAAAAACAACTCGGCGTGAAATTCCAATTGCAAAAATTATTCAGGCTGTGAAAAATATTTGCATCACGTCTAATTATCATTTGGATGATCGTGTTATTCAGGCGCTTAAAAGAGGTCTGAATAAAGAAGAATCACCGATTGGCAAAGATATACTCAAACAAATCATAAAAAACGCCCGGATCGCGGATCAGGGCGTTTTCCCATTATGCCAAGATACGGGCATGGCGGTATTTTTTGTGGAAATCGGCCAGAATGTGTGCATTCCGGACGGAAACCTTTACGATGCAATTATCGAAGGTGTTCGCCGGGGATACAGGGAAGGCTACTTACGCAATTCGATCGTACTCGATCCCTTGAGACGGCACAACAGCGGTGATAATACCCCCCCGATTATTTGGTCTGAAGTGGTTCCCGGAGAAACATTAAAAATTACCATGGCGCCAAAGGGCGGCGGAAGTGAGAACATGAGTCAGATCGCTATGCTCAAGCCAGGTGATGGTGCAGAAGGCATAAAAAAATTTGTTCTTGACTGGATCTCCAGTGTGGGAGGTAATCCCTGTCCCCCGATTATAGTTGGAATCGGGATCGGTGGAAACTTTGAAAAATCAGCATGGCTTTCAAAAAAAGCAATTCTGCGCCCCCTTGGTATATCTCATACGGATCCTTTTTGGGCAGAATTCGAACAAGATCTCTTGAATCAGATCAATGCATTAGGTATCGGACCGCAGGGACTTGGTGGCCGGCTAACGGCACTGGCGGTTCACATCGAGACTTATCCATGTCACATCGCCAGTCTGCCGGTTGCCGTCAATCTGCAGTGCCATGCAGCTCGTCATAAAAGTATCTTGCTATAATATATTACAACCATGAAAAAAATCATACATATTTCAACACCCCTGTCAGACGCAACGATTAAAAAGCTCCGTGCAGGTAACAACGTACGAATATCGGGCATCGTCTATACGGCGCGAGATGCTGCACATAAAAAACTAACAGAACTTTTAGAAAAAAAGACGCAACTCCCGTTTGATTTAAACGGCCAATTAATATACTATGTGGGCCCCACACCCGCCAAACCCGGACAAGTAACCGGCTCCGCCGGGCCGACGACGAGCAGCCGGATGAACAAGTTTGCACCTCTTCTACTTTCTTTTGGATTAAAAGGAATGATCGGCAAGGGTGAAATGGACAGTGGTGTTACTGAAGCGCTTAAAAAGTATTGTGGCGTGTATTTCACTGCAACCGGAGGTGCAGCAGCTCTTATTGCTCACTGCATTACAAAAATGGAACTTTTAGCCTATCCCGAACTGGGGCCTGAAGCGATTTACCGTTTAACAGTCGAGGATTTTCCGTGCTTTGTTGCACAGGACTGTTATGGCGGCAATATTTACATGAACCGAATTAAATATCAAATCTGATTGTGTAATCATGGAAATAGCTGTTGAAAGACTTTTAAAACGCTGCCAGGTCCTGGGCAATCATCATCGAAAATTTATACTTTTGATTAGGAAAAATTATGACGGCCTCATTCGCCGTATCGAGCAGGCGAGAATGAACGAGAGAATCCACCTGTTGGTGGCGACACACGACTACACGGAAGAGATGACGATCATTGCGGCGCTGGGCAAAACATCTCAGGAAAAGCTGGATGACCTTGCCTGCTATTTTGCATTTCAATTTTTACACATGAACCTCAGCGCCCTCGACGCTCTTATGCTCGAGGCCATTACTGTTGAACGTAAATATCAGATATATCAAAATTTCATGCTCCGGGTAGGACATGATTTTAGAAGATTGACATCAGCCTATATGAAATACGTGTTGTTGATTATCTACCCGAACCTCAACTTTGATAACTTTTGCTTTCTCGGTGTGGGAACACGTTCAGATCAGGATGATATAGATATCGGTGTCGTAGACAGGGGACCGGAGAACCGGCATATTTTGAACGAGGCGATCGGCAAAATGAGCTGTGAGATGTTAAAAAATGCCATCAGCCCGCATTTTCATCTTTCCGAGCACGTTGGGAATATGGATTCGTACTCTGCATCACTTGAAGAATACATTGATTTACTTGAAAAAGAAATCCATGATTTTGTCATCATTTCCGAAATGCTGGGCGCCGCCCGGGTTCTCGGCAGCCGAAAACTATATTTTGAGTTCCGCCGCCGCGTAACGTCTCGCTATTATTTCAACAAGAATGAAAAAACGATAAAGTTTCATGAAGGATATCTACGCGGCATTATCGGAGAGATACGTTCCCTCATGTTCCGGGATCCGTCAAAAAATATTATCTCGCCAAAAACCGACGGTTTAAGGATGATCAAAGGAATGCTTTATGCCGCCAAAACGATCTTTAATTTGCGACAAATTAACGCCTGGACGATCATCGATACCCTGGAGAAACGCGATAAAAAAAGACGTGTCTTCTATCAAAAGCTCAAGGCAAATCTCACTTTTCTGGAAACATTCCGTTATCTATATCAACTGCTTATCGCTCAAGAGGAGGATATTTTTGTCGAAAGCAGGGGTACTCGAAGCAACCTTGCGGAAGTCGCCAAAGTAATGGGCTATCGGTCGGTCGGTGCAGCCTCGGCAGTGGATTTTATGCTGATCGATTATTACCAGAATATACAGCAGGCCAAGGAAACGATCAAACACCTTTTGCCACATGGGGTCAAACATTTAGAGTCCATTACAGTGTTTGGAAAAGTTTTGCGGCACAAAAAGGCAACCCAAAAAGGACAAAAACGGATCGGAAACCTGGCACTGCGTTTTTATAACGAAATTAAATTTTTTCGGGGTACGAAATTTTGGGATGATATCATTATCGTTTTTATACAAAAAGATGGAAGAATATTTAAACGTTTGATCAATGACCTTTGTACACTTCATGCGGATAACCGGGAAATGGTGATGAACGGAATCGTCGATTGGGGCTGGAATTCTTTTCATGCCATGTTTTCGTTTATCTTACTGCTGTTTAAATACAGAAATGCATTCCCCGACAACACCCTTTACCTTGCTTTTAACCGTACATTTTTTAACCGTGTTCGCGGCACGCGTGAGGATGCTCAACGATTCAGTATTCTTTTCCATCACTTTCCCCAATTGGTCAATAATTTCCTGCATCTATTGACTGACGAACAGAAACGAATACTCTTCGACTGGCTTAATCGTGAGGTATGGGATCGGGAGCTTTATCCGGCACGCAATCGCCTGCAATTTTTACTCAAACTTCATTACAGTACGAGCAAATATTTCAGCCGCGTTATGGATTACGTCCTTTCGGAACATCCGGAATACCTTAAAATTGTTGACAATTATCAGCATCTTGTTCTGATCGGCAAGGGCAGCCTGGCGGAGGTCGAACGGTCTATCGGTCTTAAAAATAAACTGAAAAAACTGGAGGATTATTTTCATTTCGAGTTTTTTAGAATAGGTCTTTTAACACTGGCACGGTCACCTGCAAAATCTGTAGCAATGGAATTTACTGCATTTATTGATAAATATATGCAGCTATTGTTCGATACCTGTAAAAGGGATGTGGACGATCAAACACCTGTCGTTTCAAAAACCCGTGACCTTTTCGGTATCTTTATCACCGGTGGTCAGGGTCAAATGCTGGCGTTTGATGATGATTTTGACCTTATTATTTTGCTCAATTCAAATGACAAAGATATGCTTGACTATTGTTCATCGATTGTTCGTAAAATGCACAAAGAGTTGATAAAATGCGGAATTATGCCGCACTATCGGTTCGCCGATTATACCGGATCTTTTATAGCCACTTTTGAGCAGTTAAAGGAACTGTTAAAGCAACAGAACAAAGAACACATCATCGATAAATCTCAGCTCTTAAATGCACGCATGCTGATCGGTAGCAGCATTTTACAGAATAATTTCGATACGGAAATATTGACACCGTATATTTTTTCACAGTCCAAGTTATTTGTTAAAGAAATGTTGTACGAGATCAAGGAAAGACGTCGGGCTTTTTCACACAACACGGATTCAACGATAAACATCAAAGAAACTCCCGGCGGATTACGGGATATCGAGATGTTCTTATTCATAAACCGGACACTGTTTGAATTGCGACAGCACTCAAATTTTGAATTATTTCAAATACTGATTTCAACTGCCGGTTCACTGGATTCCGAATATAAACGGCTCGCCAAAGCATATGAATTTCTTCGCAGTATCAGAAATCTGAACAGACTGACACTTGGTGCAACGGATTATCTCGATCCCCAGCATATATACAATCTCGCCGAACTATTGAATTATCGAACCAACCAGACGGATTCATCCCGCGATATATTGCTTCAGCGTATAAAGGCGACCTTGCGATCGTCGTATCGAAATATGAATTATATTATTGAAAAGTTATTTCTTCCCCGACTCGGGATATCGAAAGGTGAATTTATCGATCCCAACCTGTAATAACCGGCTATAAAAAAGGCTGCATCGGAAAAGGAACATCAGACTTTTAAAGCGGCCTGATCCTGTACCGTTGCAGCCTAAAAAGTTTCCTACCGGATTGTATAAGACAACGTTACATTTACGCCCTGCACGCGTGTATAATTTATATAATCTTCATCCGTTTCTTCGTCGGTAGTCGTTTGCTGAATAAGATCACCGCGATAGCCGACATTCACGCCCAGACCATTGGGCCAGCGGTAACCCAAGCCCACGTTCAGTGCGACCAGACCTGTTGAAATGTCGACAGGTTCCTGGTCTGAATCTATAGAAAAGGGCATTCCGGAAATTTCAGTTTTTTCCTCAAGTTTTCCACCTAAATATGCCAGTGATCCGAAAAGATACAAACCGGAACGGCCCAGCGGCACCACACCTGAAGCACCGGCACCAAAAAGCAATCCACTTTGCGTATCTTTCATCTTGATGTTGTAGGTTGTCGTTTGAGACCCGTAATTATAATAGTCATAATAGTCATAATAATCGTAGTTATCAGGAACTGTAAAACTTTCTTCGACCTCAAAACTCCAATTCAAACGTTTCAATCCGACAAAAAGATTGATAAAACGATGCGCCCGGTATCCGACAGTCACATTGAGATCACCTCTGGTCATGTTGATTTCATTATCGAGTTCAACCTTTTTGCCTTTGCTATCTATTATACTGGAGATAGGATATTTACCGATCATATACGACACACCTAAATTCAGCTTACCGCGGGAGACACTCAAATAGGGGCCAAAATTATTGCCGGGATCGATTTCGTAAAGTGAATTACCATCTTCATCCTCCCAGGCATAGGCCGCATTCCAATAGCTGCCACCTATGGTAAAAATCGTTTTCTCCTGCGCTATAACAACGGCACTCAAAACAAAAATAACGACAAAACACATCAACTTGAATCTCATTTTCTACCTCCTCTAATTTTCGTTAAAAAACGGGTGGTGGTTCCACAGGTTCATCTTCATCAGGGATCTTTTTATATTTGTATTTTTGCGAATTATCCTGCTGAATCACTTGCGGTTTGGTTTCCACAGCTGTTGTGGTAATCCGTACTTTATCACCTAACTGAAAACTCAGCTTGCTCTCAACGATCTCGGTCTCACAGAACTCATCCCGGACAGTCTTAACCTTGAGCACACCAACCTTATCCTCCGTTTTACCGATAACGGCACCATTGAGGTCTGTGACCACTTCTCCGACACGGATGACCTCAAGATTCTGGCCTACTTTCACACCGTGAGCTTTGCCCAGGTCCACAAGAATCGTCGTGGTGGTGATTTTGATGATCGCACCTTCCACCACAATTTTTTGCGAGATGACTCTGGCCAGCTCACCAATTGCGGCCGGCAGACCTTCTTCGCCATTTTCACTTTTTGTGTTTTGCGCCAGTTCCAACGCACCGGTTTGAACGTCGACCAGTCGCGTGTTGATGATATAGGTTTGCCCCAACCGGCTCACACTGCCGATCATTATTTTCTCAGCATTCAACACTTTACCCAGCTCAGCAGCCTGAGACATATCGGTCACGCCGGTCATTTGCAGCTGGTGTTCCTGGAGCAATTGCGCTATCGCCGTTCGCTCGATAACACGAAACCGATTGGTGTTAAACAACTCGGTACTCAGAATATCCGCGACGGCATCAGCAGTTTCCTGCCCTACATTTTTCGCTTCAAAATTTAACACAGCAATAGTCGTTTTCGCCTGAGAAAAGCCAGTATGAGGAGCGAAAAAAACGGCGATCGCAATAAATGCACAGCTAATGTATCTCATTTAAGAACCCCTTGTATTTTACGATTTAAAATTAATGTAAAAATCAAGTCTTTCAATGTCAAGACCTATTTTTAAAAAACGTGATACACATTAACCATTTCTCCGTTCGGAAAATTCGGCAAGCTGATCCCGTAAATACAAGCGTGCACGATGCAGATTCGATTTCACTGCTGCGAGACTCATGTCCAGCATGTCCGAAATCTCCTTCAAGGAGAAACCTTCAACATCTTTAAGCACAAATACGCTTCTAAATTTGGGCGGCAATTCAGAGATGGCCTGCTCCATACGATTTCTTAATTCATTATTAACGACAGCCCTGTGAGGGTTGTTGCCGATAGCACGATTAAATGCGCCAATAGCGTTTTTGCTCACTTTGCTTTCCACATTTTCCAGACCGGCAAATTCCTTTTTTTTGTCTCGCAGCCGCATGAGTGCAAAGTTGGTGGCGATTCGGTAAATCCACGTTGAAAGCGAAGAGTGTCCTTTAAAATCTCTGAGAACCTGAAAAACTTTTAAAAAAGTTTCCTGTAAAACACACTCGGCCTCTTCGGTATTGGCCACAAGACGCAGTGCCGTGTTATATACCATTTTCTCATTCTGTGCAACGATTTCCGCCAGGGCAATTCTATCTCCCTGTTTGGCTTTTTCGACCAGTTCGATCTCAGATTGTGTCATGAATCACTCACAGGTAATCATGGATTTGGCTTGAATTGGTACATTCTTTCAACTGTAAAGTCTTCTTCATTCACGATATAAAAATCCCCTTCAGGATGTCTTAACATATATTCATCAATAGTTGATTCGTGAATGGGTACGATTTTCAAATCCGTTCGTTGTAATAAAACCATTCGTTGATAAAGCAATGTAGTGGAAAAAGGCCAGGAAACGAACATCACACCGTTTTCCGGTGTCTGATCGAGTACTTTGATAGCGTGTTCCTGGTGACCGTATAAATGGGATCTATCCACGCTTTTATAATTCGTAAACGCCAAATACGTAAATAATAAACACAATATTGCATAAATATATTTCCGGTTACTTGGGTAAAGTTTTATAATGCCATCAAGCCCAAATCCAAAAAAAACACAGATAGTTAAATATGCCGGCAATACATTGGTCAACCGATCCCCGGCCAACGTCGTTAAAAAATATCCCATATTGACGGCAAATGGAGAAGCAAATAAAAAAAAGTAAAATTTATCGCGATGATAGGCAACCCACATTCCGTATAACGCTAGAAATATAGCTGGTAAGGAAAAATTCACTTTCAGGACACTCTTTACCAGAATTAAAAAAGCAGTCGTCATATCGCTGATATTTAAATTGATGATGCCGCCGTACTGTTCCACCAGCAGGATCCATTTTGCACGACGGAAAAGACCTGCCCACGTATCGTTGCCGGGTAAAATATTAAACTCCGCGTTATATAAAGATATATAATTATACCCGATATTGTTTTTGTCAATCATCAATACATAAACCAGATTCAACAGAAAAGGCACCGCAAAACAGAGCAAGCCGGTAAAAAAAAGTATCAACATTTTTTTTTGTTTTTTATACTTGAAAAACACGAGAACAACAAATACAGCAACAATCGGTACCATCATTAATCGGCTTGAAGTATACAGCCCCAACACAAACATTGACCAATAAAACCAGGAATTTTTACCCGTGGAAAAAAATGACAGGAGGCAAAACAGAGAAATAGTCAGCAAAGTTAAATAAAATGTATAGACCTCAGCCCGGATACTCTGATACCAAAAAATCTGAGATAAACCCATTATAAAAACGGCTAGAAGAGATACGGTTTTATTTTCAAACAGATAATCGACAAGCTTGAAAAGCACCACCAGGAAGATAATTCCAAATACGGCGGAAAACAAATTGACGGTATAGGCGGGATTTGAAATGATGATACGAGTGAAAAGAAACGAGATCGAGGTGTAAAGGGGATAACCTGAGGGATGGGCTATTCCCAATTTATTGGCAAGAATTTGAAATCTTGCACTATCGCCGCTTAAAACCGTAGGCGGCATGGTCAACAAGTATAAAACTCCAAAAACCACAACAATGGCAAAAACATAAATCAGTTGTTTATATTTTTTCACATTCAAACCTCCAGTATAGAGGTTAAAATATTAAAAACTTTTAAAAGAAACAATCAAATTTTAAAAAATTGAGAAATAGATCAATTGAAAAACAATTTTCACAACGAGGGATATATAATCAAAGTTATTCCCTCCGACTTTTCAGTTTTCTTTCCCTGCTTGATAATTTTACTTTTGAATTTTTGTATTTTAAATGGAGATAAAAACAAAAGATGTTCTGAAGGTGTATATCCTGCTTTTAAAAAGCGGGTGTGTGGTTATTTTTACAATTTATACGCCTGTAATATCAGAATTTATAATTTTTATTTTTTTTGATCTGATATTCGATTTCTATCTTGGCCGATTTTCCCACCATCGCACTTGCGGAACAATATTTTGAATGCGATAACTCTATCGCTCGTTCAACAGCATCTTTCGGGATGGCATCTCCATAAAAAACAAATTTTATCTTTACTGTATGAAAGACACGCGGATGTTCCTCAACGCGTTCGGCCTCAAGAAAACATTCGTAAAACTCCAAATGAATGCGCTTTTTTTGCAGAATGGAAATAACATCCATGGAGGTGCATCCACCCAATCCAAGCAGGAACAATTCGAGCGGCCGGGCTCCTGCATCTTCACCGCCCAGGCTTTCCGGTGCATCCATTGAAACCCAATGGCCCGAATCAGCCTTTCCGACGAGTGACATACCCTGAACCTGTTTAATAACCGCTTTCATAGCAATACTCCTCGCTAGAGATCCAGAATTTCGCGGATATCCTGCTCGAAAACTGATTTTTCCTTAAAACCTATATATTTTTTATATATGCCGCCGTTTTTATCGATGACAAAAGTTGTCGGTATACCGCGTATTTGGCCAACTCCCGGTAGAAAATCCTCCGTCATAATCGCATTGGGATAATTGACTCCGTTCTGCTTTACAAAACTGCGGACCGCCTCAATACCATCACGGCCGACTGCAACGCCCAGTATTTCCAAACCTTTGGAATTATACTCGGAATAGAGTTTGATAAAATCGGGTATCTCTTTTTTGCATGGCGGACACCATGTATCCCAGATATCCAGAATAAGCGCCTTGCCCTGGTAATCATCCAGAGTTACGCTTTTTCCATCCAAAGTCACAAGGTTGAAACGATAAGCTTTGGGCACGCTTCCGGCCGTGGCAGTCGATTCCTTTTTAGCTTCGGATTGTTGTTTGTCTCCGCAGGCAAAAGTGAAAAAAAACAGCACCAAGGGAAGTATATATCTTAATTTTTTTAAATTAAAGCTCCCAATTTTTATTGATTCCATTCTCATCGAATGTCTCTGCAATTATCTTTTCCACATGTCGTTTCAACACGTTTTGCACAACCTGGCTTTGGCAATAAATGTTAAGCTCTTCGCACAATCGTTGTGCGAGGACGTGTGCAATATTAATGTCGTGACAGGCATGAATGCGTGATTTAATGTCGCCACAGTATTTTTTTATTAGTTTTTCTTCTGATTCCATTGGTCACCTCTTTTTTTAGATGACCAACAATATAAAAGGATTCAAATTATTACGGCATCACTTATTTATTTCATGATCCGGCAACATCGCCTTCTTTAAATCAACTCGGCATAGACCAGTCGTTCCGGTCGTTGCTACGTGTTCAAGCTTTTTCCCCATACACAAAATCTAATTTATTCATTCTAAAATGTCAAGCAGATTTTCTGTAAAAACAAAAAAATATTGACTTTTAATATTTATATTAGTATATTTAAGTTTTAATATCGTTCCGGTGTAGCTCAACCGGCAGAGCGGGTGGCTGTTAACCACTAGGTTGTAGGTTCGAGTCCTACCACCGGAGCAATAAAAAAGGCCTTTATAAAAAGGCCTTTTTTTATTTCTATTTCGTCTTTATCAACTTTATAACCGATGGATTGTTATTCACCTTGCAAAAATAGATGCCGCTTGGAACAGGTATCCCCTGCGAATCTTTACCGTCCCAAACAACACGATGAACGCCCGTACCAAGTTCTCCTATATACAGGTCTCGTACTTTTTGTCCACATGTATTATAGATAATCATCGTTACAAGACGCCGTTCGCCCAGCTGAAAAGGGATGACAGTCTGGGGATTAAACGGATTTGGGAAATTCTGCAAAACGTGCAATGAGCCGGGCACTTTATGTTCGATCGTCAATAACACCGGTCCGTGCTGGTGGATTTCACCGGTTCGATCCACACTCACAAGCCTGTAAGCCAGATGTTTTTCGTATCCGATTTCAACATCCAGATATTTATACAAACGTCCGCGGTTTGATGTACCGAGACCGGGAATCAAAAATTCGTTCAGCTTTACATATGGCGATGAGCCGGATTTGCGATAGATATAATAACCCAAATTATTGAATTCGGCCTCTGTTTCCCAAATCAGTTCCACACCATTTTCCCTTATATACGCTTGGAAAAATAAAAGATGTACGGGAAGTGAAGCATCTTCCAGTAAAACCGGCATAAAAAAGACCTGGCCCATAAATGGGTTTTCTTGTTGATCATAAATCAAGCTGTCATAAACAACCGCAGAATCCGTAACAAACCAATAGTTGCCTTGGGCAAAGATATCAATATTGGATAAATTAAACAATTGGTATTGGGCGTTTCCATAAAGACTGTTGCCACCCTCGTCGTTATTCCTACCGAGATCGGCTCCAAAGATCAAATTATAGCCTTCCAAATGAATGCCGTCTTCGCCATTTTCAATAATCCGGTTCCCGCGAAGTCTCGTGTCCCCGTTTCCCCCAATATAAATCCCGTGTTTAGTATTTTTCCACACTAAACAATTGATGATTTGCACATTATAGACATCTTTATCGATAAATATACCCGTTTCATTGTTTTCATAAATTTCACATCCGGTAATGTTCACCGAGCTGGTTACATTCGGCACGATGATGATACCTCGATTTGCACTGAAACGAATAGTACAACTATCGATGCGGCAGCCATGACGAATCATGAGCGGCGAAGCATATAAGAAACCTCCTCCACCGTATTCGAAAATACAATGCCGAAATTTTGATCCGATTGAATTCAGGTTCAGGCTTTTCCAATCACCGGCAGCAGCCTCAGCCCCACGGTTGGAGGTAAAGACAATTTGAGAATCAGGCAATCCGATAGCGAGGCAGACACCGTTTACAGTAATCTGATAGGGAGAGTCGAACAGTACGGTCACCCCGGGGTAAATTTTTAGAGTGTCCCCGGCCGCAATTTGAATGTCACCTTTAATAATGTATGGACTATTCGATATGGACCATTCTCCGGACACTGTGGGGCCGGTAACAAAAGTTTCCGCAGTACTCAACGCAGAACTTAAAACCAGAAAAAATAATATGTGTTTCATAGCAATCACTTTTCTTATAAATGAAAACTCAATCCAAACGAAGGGATAAATGGAACCATATAAACCGTCGTACGACTTCCAATAGCCTTGGTTCCGCCATCAGTCAGATAAAAATCCCATTCGTACTGATAAACATTCGGGTGGTTCAACAAATTGATAAAATCAACATAGGCTGACAATCCCCATGCCTGCGTATTAAAGCTGTAAGCTAGCCGCAGATCGATACGTGAATAATTGGGGTATCGTGCGGAATTTTTTTCTTCTTTTACAAACTCCCACCCATCAACCGGTCCGTCACTCGCGTCCATGTTTTTTTTCATAGCCTTAATCGGTGTATAAGGGAATCCGCTACCAAACCGCCATACACCACTCACATTCCATCTCTTGGATAACCGCCACTCCAAACCCGTTGCGAATTGGTGGCGTTGATCGTAATCAAAATAGACCCACTTGTCAGTGCGGGAACGTTTGTATTTTGTTTCTGAATACGCATAATTTACCCAAAATCCGAACCGTTGCTCTTCCATACGGCGAAATTGATAGGTGAATTCAAAACCCTGTGCCGTTCCCAATCCGGTATTTACAGGAGAAAAGGTTATTTCATTTTCCGTCATCAGGAGTTGATCAAAATTTTTCGAATATACTTCCGCTTTGACCATGGAACGGTTTTTACTTTCCCATGACACGCCAATTATATTATGCAGGGAACGTTCGGAGTTTAACTCACTGGTGTTCTGGGTTATATCCAGGGGTTCACCACGGCTGATTATCGTCAGAATATCAGGAAACTGTGAAAAGAGTCCGATATTATACCAAAATGTTATATTATCCTGGGGGGCAAAAACGAATTTACAGCGCGGGCTCCAATTCACTTCGTTGTAGAGCGAAGAATAATCATAGCGTAATCCGGTCGTCAGCTCAAACCATCTCTGGTTTCGGTAACGCACCTGCCAATAACTGCTATTCTGGACATAATTGGAATGAAACAACAGACCATCCGGTAATTGAAGATAGTTACGCCAGTCGACATTCCATAATAAATCGGTTTTGAGAAACTGGGTTTGTGTACCGGTTCGAAGTAGCAGCCATTCAAAAGGATAATAATGTAAATCACCCCTCAAGGTGGTTCGTTCCACACCATAGTTCAATTTCGCATGATAAGCATAATTAAAAGTATCGTAAACTTTGATATTATTCTGATCGGTATAAAATCCCGCTAAAAGATTCACAGCAAGCTGGGGATTAATGATTGAATTGAATCGAAGTCCTGCGATGTGGCCTTTACCTTTATTGAGCAAATCCAGACTTTCGCTTTCAAAATCAAACAATTGTGCCCCTTCACCCAATCGCGAATAAAAAGCCGATAATTTACTGTTTACAGATAAATTATAAGCCACTTTGGCATGTAGATCGTAAAAATAGGGGAAAACGTAATTTTGCGAATAAAGCCTATTCGCCAGCAGATCGTAAAAACTGCGTCGGGCAGCCACAAGCCAGGAACCCCGTCCGTCGGCAAACGGACCTTCGGCAACAGTTCGCGCGTTGATGAGAGACACACTGCTGCCGACGGATGTTTTGTCACGCCGTCCTTCCCGGGTATTGATCTGCATAAGGGCCGACATTTTATTGCCATAATTCACCTCAAAGCCCCCAGGTGCAAGATCAATAGCCTGTATAATATCCGGATTTACCACACTTACGCCGCCCCCCATAACGACGAACAAACGCGAAGGATTTAAAATCTCGATACCTTCGAATAACACCAGGTTTTGATCAGGACTGCCGCCCCTCACATAAAGCTGTGTATTCAGATCATTGCGGCTGGATACGCTCGGTAGTGTGATCATCGCGCGGTAGGCATCTTCAAATGCACCGGCTTTGTTGATAACCAATCGAGGTGTTATCACTTCGTGACCCGCAAGCGATCGTTCTTGATCGACCATTTGTGTTGCCCTGTCTGCCGTAACCTGAACACCGCCCAACTCGAGCACTTTAGGCCGCAAACGGACATAAATTTTCCGGGTTTGGCCGGGGTAGACCTGCACTTTGTGAATCAACATCGTACGGTATCCCATCATCAAAACAAACAAGTTATACTCACCCGGAGGGACACCTTTGATGATAAAATATCCATTCAAATCGGTTGAAGAACCCAGCATAGTGTTTTCCAGGATAACATTGACATGCGGCAGAGCTGTACTATCATTTCTGTCGACAACCAGTCCGCTGATAACTCCTGTACGGGATTTAGCCGCTTCGGAACTATAAACGTGAGGAACGACAGCACTCAAGCTGAAAAACAAAATAAACAGTCTTTTTTTACAGCTATTCATCTATGGTTACCCAAATTGACGACATTTTGATGTTTCCATTTGCGGAATACGCCAATCGTGTGCCATCAGGAGAATACACAGGCATCGCTCCGGAGACAACAACTTTGGTTATTGTCTTGTCACTTATGCCAAGTTGAAAAATATCATTATTTCGCTGAAAGGCTAATTGCGGACCGGTAATCGTGCTATTGTTATCCAACGGGACGGCAAACGACGGATATGCACCTACGATATTGAGCTTTTCAGATCTGCCGTTATTAAAATTATACCGCCATAGATCGCTCTGCTTTTCGCCTGCAACAGTAGAATATATAATTTCGTCGGATGTTGACCAACAAAAGGTATCTATTAAATAATTTTGATTTTTTACATTCTGAAGCAACCGACCGTCTTTTGTTACAATGATTAGCTGTCCTTGACTGATATAAGCAAGCCGCTCACCATCCGTTGACCAGCGTGGGAAAATTTCATCACACGGTGCATTACTTATCTGACGCCGGTTTTTTGTTACCAGGTCGAATATCCAGATATCCTTCGAGCCCGTTTGTTTTGAGCAATAAACCAAACTTTTACCATCCGGTGAAAAATGGGGAGAACCTATACCACTGGAATCGCTGATTAATACGGTTTTCTCCAATCCGGGTATAGCCACCATTTTCAACTGAGTTCCAACATCATGATTTTCCACGACGGCTGTTCCGGTATTCGCTGCCTTGAACCTTGAAGCATCCATACTTGTATAGACCACATGCCGGCCATCGGGATGCCAACAGGGCTGAAAATTGATATCATAGTCATCGACAAGAGCGATAAATGCCGTCAATTCGACCTGATAATTTACCACACTCTGCTCCATACATCCGCCGACAAAAAATAAAATAAAAACAAATAGAGATAATTTCAAGTACAACTGTCCTCCTGACGGCATCATTCTGATATATAAATAATCACTCAAATACATGACTATATTTTGTTAGTAATTTGCAACTTGTATGCCACAAGATGACAAATAAAGGGCTCAATAAAAAAATATGCCAAAATTTGTCAATTTTTAATAATCATAATTGTTTGTAAAAATTAGATTTAAAAAAATATTGAAATTGGATGAAAATTAAAAAAAGGGGGGAAGCCTCGTTCATGCCGGCAAAAAGCGGAAAATTGTATCATTTGCGTACACTTTTTTACAGTGACACAAACGATCATAATGAAAAAACCGATCCGTGATAGACAATTTTCAGTATTCTATGAATCCCGCCAACGTTTGTTTTTTCGGACAGCAAGTCTTTTATATCGAATTCAAGATAAAAATTATTCGAAAAAGCCCATCGGATACCGGCGCTCAGTAAACCCTTACCGTTATTCACGCCTCTAACGCTGTCATCATTCATGGCAAAATCAAATTCACCCATTGCGGCTAAATCACGAGAAATTTGGACGTCTATTCCCAGAAAAACATCCGGATCTTTATCTCCGTCGCTATGCTCGAGACTATAATTAAGACCGGCATGCAGACCGGAAAGGATAACGGAGTGGTAACTTTTAGAGACAACGATATAAAAACCCTTCGATTTGGTCGAATAACGTGATTCGAAAGGCACCTTCTTTTGGACCGCAGAAGAGTCGTTTTTATTACCCCAGTATGGCCCATAACCTTGCGAATCAAAACCAAGAACAACAGCGGGCATCTTTAAATTTTCCTCAACAAGACGATATTGGAAATTAACACCTGGAATTTTATTCCATACAACGGTTTCGCGGCCAATGATGTGTAACCCGCCATAGGAAATCCCAAAATTGAATCGTTTTGAAATACCGACAGACAACCGTCCGAGTGCGCCCCCGTTTTCATAAAGCCGGAGGCTTGTGCGCACGTCCCCGCTTTTTAAAATGCTTGCAGTCGGTTGATCCACAAGCTGGACGGGTTTGGCAAAATAGTTATCTGTGGGTAAAATTGAATTTCCCCGGGATGACGACAGAGTCCTATTTTCTATTTGAGTGAAAGCCGTTGTTCCGGAATACAGCAATACAATCAAAAGCCAAAAATTATTTTTCATGAACCAATACCTTTTTATTAATTCTGTCGTTCGTTTTAGCTACATTTTTACAAAAACACTAAATCCGATTAATACCTGAAAGATAGTTCTCGGTTCATTAAACACAGGGCCACTTGGGAACAAATGAACAATCTGGGCTTTTATGCGGAGAAGGGAAAATTTACTGAGTCCGGAATAAGTTCCAATCCCGGCTGCTAAAACAGGGCCGGCATAGGTAAGACCAGGCTTTCCGGTTTGTGAAAAGCCGTCCACCCAAACGCCTGCCCCTGCAGACGCAAAAACACCGGCAACGACGCCGAAATCGCGTTTCCTCGTTTGCCGATCCCGATATTGGTAATAGGGTGCCATATCTAAAAGTCGAACCCCCAAATTTGTCACAAACATACTGGACACATCAACCTGCTTGGCATCAAAATTGATACGAAAGGTAGGCTCCAGTTCCATCAACAGATCATGTGTCAAATAATAAGCCATAAGCCACTGAACATCAAGATAGCTTCCACTGGAATCGGCATCTGATGACGTTCGAAAAGTTAAGGCTCCACCGGTACTTATCGCGCCTTTTCGCTGCGCAAAAAGAGTTGTAACCATTACCATTAAAAAAACAGTCATCATAATTTTTCTCACACAGACTCCTTTTTTATTCAGTTTTTATTTTCTGATGTGGCTTTTGCTCGACTTTTATTCAGCAACTCGATCAATCTCTCACTATTCCTTGCGATACGGCGAGACTTCAAAGCTTTGGCCCGTACCAGAAATTCGGCTTCGTTTATCTGCCGTAAGAATTCCTGTTTAAAAAGTAATGTGTAATTTGAGACGGGGTAACGGTACAAAAAGTCATCATAAAGCGCCAAAGGTAATGGCACGACATCCCAAAATGGTTGCCAGTACCTTTGAACAGCACGGCTGACGGATGCTTGGATCGTCCGATTGATCTCACTTTCCTTATGTAATTTAACGTATTCTGCCAAACTGTTAAAATTGGTGAACAGCCGCCGATGTATTCCTGCCAGTTTTGCAGAATCTGATGTTGCACTTGCTTGTTCATGGAGATCCAAAATCCGGTCGAGCCATGAATCCGCCTCAAAAAAACGTTTATCCAGCCGATATCGCAGGATTAACTTTGTCCAGGCACCTATAGGCTGACCGTCCAAGTGTGCCGGTTCAAACCGGATATTTTGAACATATTTCAACGCTGCCTTGTCAAGTTCATCGTGAGATGATGAATTTAAAAGCTTGATCTCTTCAATTTTTCCTGCTCTGTTTACAAAAACACCCACATTTACATCTCCCTCAATTTGATCCATTTGAGCGGACAGTGGGTATTCAAGATCTGGTTTGGCGGTTATAACCGGGGCGCGGTACCGGCTCGACCCGCACCCCAAAATCGTCAACAATAAAAGTATTTTTAAAGGTCGTATCACATGCGATTGTACTTAAAATCTCACCGTGACACCCGCAATAGCTGAGATGATATTTTTTTTCTCCAAAGCCGGCGCATCTGTAAAATAGTCACGCGTTTGTATTTTCCATGCGGTATTAGCGAGTGCTATATTCACCATGACTTGCCGGCCGGCTAAAAACGACAATCCGGCGGAAATGGTTTCCTTGTCGGAGTTGACTTTTTCATATCGATAGGGTGAAGGTACGATATTATAACCTGCCCGGACACGTGCTTTAACGAGCGGAATATATACCTCGGTTCCCACCCGGATGTTGGTCGTCGCTTTCAGGTCCGACTTGATACGGCTATTCACCTCGCCTTTGGTTATTCCCTCGACAGGTGGATCGGTTTTAAACTTGGCCTGGGTCCAATCATTAAACTCTGCAGAACCAGATACAAGAACATTCAGAAATTGAAACGACGCACCGGCCTCAAAAATGAACGGGGTTTGGATCTCATATTCCCATTCAGCAGGTTCCGGTGGAATAGATTGAGAAAAATCAAAATCATAAAATTCTTCCCACTGATCGCTCCACTTTTCCTTTATTTTGTATTTTGTAGGTGGCGTAACGGTGGCACCCAGACGCAACGTTCTACCCCACTGGTAAAGCGCGCCCAGTTTGATGTTTGCAGCGGAAAGACGGGAATTTAAATTTTCTGAATAGTTCCAGCTGTCAAGATCGGAAATAAGCGTATCGCCGTTGTCTAAAGCTGTTGGTTCTGTATTGTAAATATTTTGAACATCCACTTCTTCAAAATTCAGATTACGATCATCCACACCACCGATAAAATTGAGTGTAGCACCGGCAAAAAAGTTCGGCGCCAGTTCAATAGCCCCGGCAATTGAAAAATGGTTCAAACTTCCTTCATGAAGAATGGATTCTATCTGATATAAGGAATCCAGAATGTCTGTATAATAATTAAGCGGATTGGATTGCGAAAAAAAATCAACAAAAGGAGAATACTCTGTATTAAATCCTTCAATCTCGATGATTTCATCAAAATCCCGCACTTTATTATAAGCCAATCCCAGTACCAGGCTTCCCTGATACGTGGGAACAGGATAGGTAAATCCAATAGAATTTAAGCGCGTAAAACTATGGCTGCTGTTGCTGGTATTGCCGAGAAACACCGCTTCGTTGCCCATTTTGTTATGGGCAAAACCGACATTTAACTCCATCCGGCGAATTTGTCCCATGCCGGCCGGATTCCAGTAAATCGCCGAGTTATCATCGGCAATACCCACATACGCACCTCCCATACTCAATGAGCGAACACCGGCACCCCTTGTCGTACCGGCAAAAAAGATATCTTCCTGGCCGAAAACGCAGGCCCCCATCGCAACAATGACAAATATTATTATATAAAATCTATTCAACATCTTTAGCATTCTCCTATTCTTGTAAAAAAATTTTACTATCTTCTACGCCCGCCGGAGCTTTTGCCGCTGCTGCTGCGTGATGAAGAACCACTGCTGCGTCCGGATGAACTGCTGGACCCGCTGCTTGAGCCCGATGAACTGCCGGACGACGATGATCCGCTTGAAGATCCTGAATATGTCGGCTTGGAGCCACTCGAACTGCTGGAACCACTCGAACTGCTGGAACCTGAAGAGCGGGAAACTTTCCTGGTTGAGCTTGAGCCGGATGGACGAGCGGAAGTGGAGCGTGTGGATTTGCGTGACGTTGAATTACGAGTCACCACTCGCTGGCCGGAACGCGGCGTTTGTGTACTGGTTTTTCGCAGGGTGGTCGGTTGATGCGCAGGACTGGTTTTACTCGTTCGACCCTGTCCAACCGAAATCGTTCTCTCATCATTCGTGCTGGTGTTTCGATTTGTTGTCACTGCCGTACGTGATGTACTCGTGCCGGAAGAAGTCGATCCCGTACGAGTCGATACGGCCGTGCGCCTGCTGCGCGAGCTTCTGCTATCCGTTGAGGTATCACGCGAACCTGCGACCGCCGTCCGTCCTTGTGAAGCACCCGAAGACCTGCCGCCAATGGTGCCGATTCGTTGCGGTCGTTCCATATCGACATACCGGCCCCTGTTGGGACGCTGCCGAATAACTTTGTCGGAACCGCTTCCTTGACCCGATGGCGTCACAATAACATGGGGAGCATCGTAACGTACCCAAACGCTACGGGAATACGGGTACCAGTACGGATCATAAAAAGGATACCCATATCCGCCCACATACAAATGATACGAATCAAAATAAGGATCGTAATCCCAGGCATAAACACGACCAGGATGGTACAAATAATCGTATTGGCGGTAACGCCAGGAAGACGTGTACCACCAACTATCGACAAAGAAAGGTGAATCCCATTCATGAAC
>JAFGEC010000435.1 GCA_016931775.1 Candidatus Zhuqueibacterota bacterium
CAAGCACTTGACTTTGGCAGACCCACTGCAGACTATACGCAGACTTAAAGCCGCTAAATGTTTGATTTAGCGGCTTTTTCATTTTTCCGTCCGCATTTTTGATTCTAAAATGAGTTTCATGAGCGTTTTTTCTGCATAGGCCTTTTGAGTAATGGATATATCCGAATGTCCCAGGGTTCCGCTTACGGCCTCGATGGTTAGGCCGTCTTCCAGGCTGTATGTCGCAAATGTTTTGCGCAGATCATGAAACTTGCCGTCTTCTAATCCCGCCTCGCGTAGTGCAGCTTTAAAAGCGTGGCCAACTGCCCATCGGCGCAATACTTCAAAAAAGATATAACCGGATGTAGCGCGAGTATAGTATTTTTCCTGTAGCTCTTTCCGGTGTCGGTTGAGCATTTGCTGAATCCGGTCCGGCGATCCCAAAATAAAAATACGTTCTTTCAGCAATTCAGTTGCATTTGGCCCGATAGGGACTTGCCGTATCTTGTTACTTTTTCCCCGAAAGGTCAACAGGTTTATGATTCCCAAATTATCAAAATTTTTTAATGTTAAATCTGCTTCTTTTAGATTGAGCAATTCCTGAACCCGGCCTCCGGTCCATAGGGCCAAGTTAAAAATATCCAATTGCCACCGGGGACCCTTTGATAGTATATCCCGTAATGATGCAATTTCGTCGTTGGTATAAATTCGTTTTTGTTGAGTATCGTACTGGTGTCCACGCTCGAGGCTGGATGTAGCCGATTGTACACGATGCTATCTTGGGGCGTGGTCACCCACTTTCCTGACGCTCAGCGTCCAAACCAGAACGTGATAACATATCGGGCTTGATATAAGAATTTAAATCATATTTTATCGGCCCGGAAGAGTATTCTGTGTTTACACACCGGAATCGCGCGGATTTAGATATTGACAACTCTCGCAAAACTTAAAAAAACGGTTTTTACTTTGAGGCGCTGCGGGACTGGGAATAGTAGCAATTATTACGGCAGTTGCACTAATGATTTTTAAAAAGCGCAAGGCGGCGCTGAATATCGGCATTGTGACCTTTATCGGATAGATGATAACATTGTTAATTCTATCCCATTCATGTGCGCCAGCAAAGGGGCAGGTTTTCGATCCCCGGGAGGTTATTTCCCATTACAAAATCCTGTTTACCCGACTCCCGGACGGCACGCTGCCGGATTCGGTCAGTTCTGTGGAAAAACAGAACCTCAATTCGATCACCTTTGTGTGGCTGGCGCCCACACGACTGCAGGAGTACGAGGCACAGGAGGATCCTGTGGCCTGGACTGGAATTCCGGTTGACTCGATTATTGTGGACAACAGCCAGGTCTCGTACGATTCCACCCTGACCGAGTATCAGTATTTAAACGATTTTCCGGTCGGCGAATACCAGGCCCAGATCGCCGCGTCCAGGGCGATTTTAAAAGACGGGCAGAAGACCGAGGTTTGGTCAAAATACAGCGATGCGGCACCGTTCCGGATCAAGGAGAACCAGGCACCGGTGGCCGTGCCGGTGAGTTTAAAACTGTTTTTCAATAAAAAACGGGAGGCGGGATGCGCGAGACGACGAAAAAGCGGCACAAAATCATCATTGAGGCGGTGAAGGAGGAAATTGAAAAACGGTTAGACGATGAGGTCTCGAGTATCAATTTCTGGGATGTTTACTATACTGTTGGGGATAAATTGGGCCTGTCGCCGTTTACCGTCAGAGATGTGGTGAATGGGGGGAGGGGTTTGTAAATTATACAAATTGATAGTAAATAAGTGTTTTAACCGCATAAACATAACGTGCAGTTAAGTTGATCGCAAGGATTCGTTGCATCAAATTGTGAAGACTTAATCCGAAACTTTGCGGGAAATCAAAATTTTAGATTTGAAACACAGCCCTTGCGGGCAACTTGAACTGCTTGTTAGCAGGTTTTTACGAACACTCTTTTATATTATTTTGACTTTAAACTATTTGGTAACATTAATAAAAATGAAAGACAATTGTCGTAGTTCAATTCATAATAATTGACACCAAGATTAATATTTTGGTAATATTGTTCCTGATTATCTTTATAATATTTCTCCGATGGAATTTTCCAAAATTTTGATCCAAGTTTCTCTACTAAAAACCATTTTTCTAATATACGAGCAGCTCTCCCATTTCCATCCATAAATGGATGAATATGAGCAAATATTAAATGAATAAGTGAAGCGAAATAGAAAACTTCCTCTAAGGAGTGGTTTTGTTTTAATAAAATCTTAATATTAATGAAGAATTGCTTCATTCTGTCTTTAACAAATTCAGGTTCAATCGCTAAATAAACTAAACCTGATTCTCCAAATACTCCGACTCTATCATTTCTATATTTTCCTCTTTTGCTTTTAATTAATAATGTTTTTGAAAATATTTTATGACATTCTAAGAAATTTTCTTCATTAAGATGACTATTTTGGGCAAATTGGTAGGCAGTTATAAGATTTTCAATTTCTTCAACTTCTTTTGTGAATTTGAATTTCGTTGGTGAAAGTTTAAAATTCATAAAGGAATTTAAATCGATACTATTTCCCTCAATATTTGATGAATATACTGCTGATGCTTGAGTAAAATAATGCAAATCTATTTGTTTCTCACTAAAATCAAATTTTTCAACAAATCCAACTATTGTATTATAAATTTTCTCACTGTATTGTTGAAAATATTTTTTGTCAGTAATATTCATTTTACTCTTTAACTTCGATTATTATTAAGTAGTTATTATTGGTAGTTATTTAGATAATTTAGTTATTTTATCACCGATTTTCATTGTAAAAACCGGGTAAACTTTAAGATGAATTTAGTGAATCCACCACCAGTTCCAAGTTGTCAAGCCA
>JAFGEC010000436.1 GCA_016931775.1 Candidatus Zhuqueibacterota bacterium
AAAAACCTCAGTATCGACGGCCGTGTATGGGAATGGATGAAAAATTATGATTTCCCCGGAAATGTGCGAGAATTAAAAAACATCATAGAACGGGCGGTCATCATGGAACGCGGTGTAAAAATCACCATGGAATTGATGCCGGCGGTGTCCAGTATTAAACAATCGCCCATTTTACCCGACAAGGAAAATATAACACTCGACGAACTTGAAAAACGATACATCAAATCCGTTCTTGAACAGGTCAACCAAAATAAAAGCGCTGCCGCACGTGTTCTAGGTATAGCCAGAAAAACTCTGCGGGAAAAAATCGCGAAATACAAATTATAAGTGTTGATACTTTTTGTACCAGGGGTGGGGGTTTTTTACCAGTTTAACATTCATACCGGTAATAATCTTTAGGCCATAAATTCATTATTAACAAATCTTTGCGCATAATCGACTTTTTGGCATGCCGATTGCTAAGGAATGACATATATTGACAATTTTTGATAACTTTTGACAATTTTTTACAAAGGCTTGGAGGTTGTGATGAAACGGATTGTAATGCTTATCGCCGCTGTCGTTTTTATAATAAATCTTACTGCTATCGCCACTGAACCCGTACCTATTCCCGATGAAAACACGTACTCCTATAACGAGTATCTGATATCATCGCTAAAAGATAAAAATATCGGCATCCGTACCAGCGCTGCCAAATTGCTGGGGAAACGCCAAGTTTTGGAGGCCACGGACGAACTCGTTGACATGTTGAAAATGGATAAACAATATGAAGCCCGGATCGTTGCAGGCTTGGCGTTATTGGAAATTGGTAATACGGAAGTCATTAAAGTTATTGAAAAACAGGCGAAAAAGGACAGGAATCAAACGGTTCGCCATGTACTTGACGGTGTCGTACGCGAGTTTTTAAAGAAATCAGAAACTTTATAATTGACCCCATTTTTACACTCCTATATATCGCTCATACACGAAAAATCCCGATAAATATATTATCGGGATTTTTTTCTCTATTGTTTGCCTGAAAATTATTGACTGTTGAAAAAAATAAAAATGCCGCACGAATTGATTGTGATCTCTTTTGAGTTGACCGAAAAACCAGAACTTGTTATATTGTATTTGTTGCAATAGAATAATCAACCGGCGAAAGTTATGAAGCTATATATTTTCGGATCAAACTCTCCAAAAAGGATAAAACAAATTACCACGACCGTACACAGAATTGCCGAGGGAACAGATACAAACGAGCTGGTCGTATCGGTATACTTTAATCATATTAATACGTGGAACGGCGGTTTTACGTTGGCACAACAATGGGTGACATCAAAATTTTTCCATCCAAAAAGGGGAAGATGGCGGCGATTTGCTCAACATCCTGTTCCTGAGAATATTCCATCAAAATTTAAACTGGTGCGGCTTTTGCTGATAGACAACGATAAAGTCTATCCCCTCATACAAAAAGATATCTACAACTGGACGCACAAATACGAAACCTTTCAGGATCATCTGGCATACCTGTTTGCCCATGAGTTGCATCACTTTCGTCGGTATCATCTTGATCTGCATCCCGGAGAGGGCGAGCAGAGTGCCAATAAATGGGCTTTAAAAAGGACGATCTCACTGGGTTTTCGCGTTGAGAGTGTACAGCATAGGATTAGACACCGCAAGAAGAAAAAGTCGGGCGTCCCTTTTGCCAAACTGTATAATCCATCAGATTGCAAATACGGTCAAATATTCCTTAACAGGGAAAAGTATACCAGGGAAAAATTGTTGCTGGTGGAGAGATTGCGCGAAAAATCGATAGGAACACTTGTTCAAATAATTCACGATCCGAGAAAAATTTACACCGGGCAATTCGCTACCATAGAAAAAATCCTCAGGCGTAATTCTTTTAGAATCGTCATAAAAACGCCGGATAAAAAATTATGGAGATGGCCGATGGTATGGTTAAAAGAGATAGAGTAAATTATTCTACGATATGTCTCGTGCTCAATTTGTGTTTTTTTATCTTTAGATGCAAGTTTTGTCGCGGCATTCCTGCCATTTTCGCGGCTTTGGATACATTACCCTCCGCTTTTTTTAACAGCATTGTAATATATTCTCTTTCGAATATATTTTTTGCTTCAGAATATGGCAGAAATGGACCGTTCTCAATATAATTGAACTGCTGTACCTGCAAATATTCTTCGGGTAATTCTGATGGGCCGATCCAATCCGTATCCGACAACGCCACGAGCCGCTCAACAACATTTTCCAGTTCACGGACATTACCTTTCCATAATTGTTTTTCAAGGATGTGAATCGTTTCCGGTTTTAAATATACACCCAGCCGGTTGTATTTCCTTGTATAAACATGCATAAAATATCGGATTAAAAGAGATATATCCTCGTTACGTTCGCGTAACGGCGGAACCCTGAGCGTTATCACATGAATTCTATAATACAGGTCTTCACGGAATTCTTCCCGTTCCACGGCTTTTACCAAATTTCGGTTCGTGGCAGCGATGACACGGGCATTGGTGGTGAGCGTCTCAGTTCCGCCAACTCGACGAAATTGTTTATCCTGAAGGACGCGGAGTAGTTTGACCTGAAATGATTGAGTTGTATCACCAATTTCGTCCAAAAATATAGTCCCATCATTGGCAAATTCAAAGTACCCTTTATGAGTTCGATATGCACCCGTAAAGGATCCTTTCTCATGTCCAAAAAGCGTACTTTCCAGCAGTGTTTCGGGTATTCCACCGCAATGCACAGCCATAAAATTATTGAGACGCTGCGGGCTAAGAGAATGAATCATACGAGCAACAACCTCTTTTCCGGTTCCCGTCTCACCCAGTATGAGGACGGTTGAGTCCAATGGTGCAACTTTATGAATCAGTTTTTTAAGTTCAAGAATGCTCTTACTCTGCCCGATGAGCCTTTTGGTACCGGCCGGTAACTGCTCGGATTCATTTTGAAACATATCTTCACTTTGAATCCGCAGTTTTTCAAATAAATTTTCGACTGAATTTTTCAATAATTCCAAATCCAGAAAAGGCTTTTCAATAAAATCATCCACTCCGAGTTTAATGCACTCCATAAGCTTTTCCGTCGAGACACCACCGGTAAGTAAAACAAAAAGATTGGCCCGTTTGGTTTTTATATTTGGTATAAATTGAGTATTGGAGTTTTCAAGAAGAGAAAAATCTAAAATAATACCGTTTACAGCCATATCAGAATTTAAAACATTAAGCCCTTCATCAATTGTTTCAGCAGAAAATATTTCATACTCATCCTGCCCAAAAACTTTTGAATACAGGCGCCGAATTGTCTCATCCTGTTCGATCACCAATAGCTGCTTTTTCATCTTTTTCACCTTATGTTAAAATACTCCCTCATCCTAAACACAAAAATTATGCCTTTCAAACGAATGGACTTACTGCGGTCAAAGAAAACTGCCTAAGGCATATAATTACAAAACCTTAAGGCGCCTATAAAAAATTTGTTTCGATTCCGATTAAAAATTTTGTTTTTCCTTTGTCAATTTGAAGTGACAATTATTGCAGGGGGGACATCGGGGAATATGACAATCGAAATCATTAAACCGGTGCCTCCCCGCACTGGTTTTATTCATATTACCGGTTCACAGTCATATTAAGGAATGCCAACGACTCATTAATATTTCGTGCTGCTACACCAATTAAACATATAAAATTAATACTTAAAAAGCAATAGTCTTTTTTCGGCACAAAAAGATTAAAAAATTATTCTGATAAAATTCGAGTCGGTTTTTTACGTGGAGTTGTCGTCGATTTATTATTGGACGGAACATGCAGATTGTGTTTTTTTAGTTTAAGATGCAAATTCTGACGCGGCATATTCGCCAATTTTGCCGCCTTGGACACATTACCATGAGTTGTTTTCAACAACTTGGCAATATATTCACACTCGAATAGATTTTTCGCATCTGAATACGGCAGCACCGGCATGGATTCATCCAACTCGAATTGATTGGCATGCAAATATTCATCCGGAAGTTCAGACGGACTGACCCAATCGGAGTCTGAAAGTGCTACGAGCCGCTCAATGACGTTTTCAAGCTCCCGCACATTTCCCTGCCATTTTTGATTTTTCAGAATTTCAATTGTTTCCGGTTTAAGATATCGTCCCAGTTGATTATGCTTTCGTGTATAAATTTGCATGAAATGGCGGATGAGCAAAGAGATGTCTTCGGGCCTTTCTCGAAGAGGGGGAACGTTCAAAGTTATCACATGAAGACGATAGTACAAATCCTCGCGGAACAGTTTCTCTTCCAACATCTTTTTCAGGTTACGATTGGTGGCCGCAATAATACGCGCATTCGTCACCAGTGTTTCTGTACCACCGACATGTCTAAATTGTTTATCCTGCAACACGCGCAACAATTTGACCTGGAACGAAGGTGTGGTATCGCCGATTTCATCCAGGAAAATCGTACCGTTATTTGCGATTTCAAAATATCCCTTATGCGTGCGATATGCTCCGGTGAAAGAACCTTTCTCATGTCCAAACAGTGTGCTCTCGAGCAGGGTATCGGGGATACCGCCACAATGAACAGCTAAGAAATTGTTATGCTTTTGAGGGCTGAGTGAATGGATCATTCGGGCCACAATCTCTTTTCCGGTGCCTGTTTCTCCTGTGATCAGAACCGTTGAATCAAGCGGTGCAATTTTACGTACCTGTTTTTTTAATCCGATCATCACATCACTTTGGCCCACAAGACGGTTTGTCTCAAAAAAAACCGGAATAAAGTGAATGACATTTGTATCAGACAGTTCTTTTTGTTTACTTTCGAACAGACGGATTGTGGCATTTTTTAACACAGCTAGATTGGAAGCCGGATTTTTTATAAAATCATCAATTCCCATTTTGGCATATTCAACGAGTTTTTCTGTGGTCACATCCCCGGTCACCATCATCGCAAGATGAGGCTTTTCCTCACGGATTCGTTGAATCACATCAAGACCAACCCGACTGACAAAATCATTATCCATTATCACACCATCAAATGGCAGATTGGATTTTAAAAAACTTAATCCTTCAGGCAGTTTGGAAACGCCGATAATTTCTATGGGATCCTTTTCAAAAAGCTTTTTGTACTCAACAATGATCGAATCGTCCGGTTCAATGACCAATATTTTTCGTTTCATATTTCCGCATACCCCAAATTTAAATTGATTAACAGCTTAAAATTCATCATTGTTATCGCAAACACTATGCCTAAAATTTGAAATTCTTCAAACCAACCTGGTAAACATAGACACATCCTAATATCAATAAAAACAATAGCAAATATTTTTCACAATGGACTGTGTAAATAATAAATTTTTTACTTGTTGAGCAGATGCCACAACTATGTCGCCTGGAATTCACACTTTTGTAAAAACAAACTGTCGCATCTTGATTTGTTCGGTTATATTTTCAGAACGATATGAAAAAGAGGGTAAAAATAGTAGATATTTTGTTAAATTAGTATCTTGGTGAATTCCGCAGCGACGGAAAGGATGGGTACGCTCGATTATTGCATACTGAGCCTCTTCCCTGTTCACCGTCGAAATCCGCTCATGCTATACACATTGAGGATAATAAAAAACGTTTCCGTGCGATCAATCGCACAGATACACAGAGATTATTGTTTTTTTTGGGATACCCTGCTTATAAGACTATTGCAGCCTAACAAATTACTTGTAGGTTTTTCCCCTTTTATCATGACTGCTCTACCGAAACCTTTGCTTCATTTTGCATACTCTTAAGGCTGGTTTTTTCAAACGATAAAATAATCAAGCCGACGATTAATAACGGTAAAAAATTAATCCCGTGCGCTACAAAAGCAAACGCAAGGCCCTTATTGTCCGGTACGCCGAACATTTGCAAAGAGAGCATACAGAGATAATGGTAGGTTCCCACATATCCGGGTGTCGAAGGGACCAGGACGCTAATGGTGGTTATGACCAAAAGAACCAGTGCGGCATACCATGGTAATTGATATACTGCTGCCAAATCAAAAGCATAAAATAACAGTTGAAAAATCAAGGCATAGCACAGCCATATAACAATTGACAAAATCAGCGTAATGAGATAATGTGTCTTTCTCTTAAGCGGCACTATACCGTCTAAAAAGGAATGAAGTAAAGCAACAACTTTTTGAGCCATCGATTTGGGGAAAATCGTAAGAACTTTTTCAACAATGCGAGTGCCCTTATCCCGATATCTTTTTAGCAGAAATAAGATCATAAAAAGGACAATGATGCCGGCAAAACTAACGTAGCCACTTTTTTTAACCCAATCGGGAAAAGGAAAAACCACAAGTGTAAGCGCCAATAAGACAAGTAAAGTAAAAACATCGACGATGCGTTCGGTGACGATCGTACCAAAAACAGCACCCGAAGCCACAGGACGTTTTTTACCCACCATATAGGCTCTCAGAAATTCCCCTAAATGCGCCGGCAGGAAAGTATTGGCCATATAACCCACCAACAGGGAAGAATAAAGTGTTGGCAAATCTATTTTTTTTATCGGTTCAAGTAAAAACTGCCAGCGTAACGCACGCAACCAGTGGCTGAAAAACATGATCAAAACGGAAGGTAAAATATAAATATAACTGGCCTGCTTAAAAGCGGAAAACATTTGGCCGAATTCAACTTTGCGGAACGAAAGGTACATAAAAAAAATACTCAATAAAATTCCAAAAACGATTCTCCAATCTTTGACATTTCTCTTCATTGGTTTCCTTTCAAAAAATTTTACTACAAATATGTCAGGACTTTTTCCACTGCAAAAGATTGAACATATATTTTATAAAAAAATAAATACAATAATTACCAGGCGAATGCTCTTGACAAACCAGGACGAAATAGCTATATTCTCAAGAGCGCCAGTTGAAATAAACAGAAAAGAAATATAACAAAATTTATACATATAGTAAAGGAGCTTTTCACATGGATCGACATCCCCTGGGTGCATTTATCATCGTTGACAAAGAGCTGGACCGCCGCTTACAAGCCGTTAGACAGCTGGAAATACCGACAGTACAAATATTGGCACCAAATAAAGAAAGGGATCCCCACGCCCTGTCGAAAAAATTTTCAGAGGCAGGTGTCGAGATAACCGTCGTCTTTTGCGGCTTTAAGGGCGAAAGTTATGCGGACATTCCCACCGTGCGGCGGACGGTAGGTCTCGTACCGGCTGAAACACAAATCGAACGATTAAAAGAAGCGAAGCAGATATCTAATTTTGCCAAATCATTGAATGTGCCTGCTACAGCACTTCATATCGGTTTTATACCGGAGGACAGAAAGAATCGCGACTATAAAAACATTGTTGCCGTAGCACAGGACCTTGCCGATTTTTGTGCTTCGAACGGTCAGGGTCTTCATTTAGAAACCGGCCAGGAGACGGCTGATGGATTGTTAAACTTTATCGAGGATGTTGGAAGAGCGAACATTGCAGTTAATTTTGATCCGGCTAATATGATACTTTACGGTTCGGGAGAACCGCTTCCTGCTCTGAAAATGGTCGGTCAATACGTGAAAAGCGTTCACTGTAAGGACGCAAAGTGGGCGAAACAACCCGGCCAGCAATGGGGTGAGGAAGTGCCGCTCGGAGACGGTGATGTAAATATGCTTGAATTTTTGAACTTGTTAAAAAAAGTGGGATACTTTGGTCCGTTGACCATTGAACGGGAAATCGCCGGCGAACAACAAATTATGGATTTTGAAAAGGGTATAACAAGATTAAAAAAATGGAAAAATATGGTATGGAATGAATAATTTTGACCGGTAAAAATACACTTGATTCATAACATGTAAAATTATATCTTTAAACATAAACCGTATAAACAGTATATGTGTCTCAATTGGTGAAAAAGATGATAGAAATGTACCAACACAATTACAAGGGTCGTTTGATCGCAGTGGAAGGGCTGGACGGTTCCGGCAAATCGACTCAAATCTACCTGTTAAAACGATGGCTGGAATTAGAGGGATACAAAGTATTTTTTACCGAATGGAACTCGTCTCTACTGGTAAAAAGTGCCACAAAAAAGGGCAAAAAGAGAAAACTGTTAACACCAACCACTTTTTCGCTCATTCATTGTACCGATTTTGCAGATCGATATGAGAGACAAATATGGCCGCTTTTATGTGCAGGTTATATTGTTTTGGCCGACAGATACATTTTTACGGCTTTTGCGAGGGACAGTACCCGTGGTTGTGACCCCCTCTGGATCCGAAACCTGTACAGTTTTGCAACGCTCCCTGATATCAGTTTTTTCTTTCAAGTTGATCCCCAAATGGCAATCAACCGGATTCTCGACGGGCGCCCCGTTTTAAAATACCACGAAGCAGGAATGGACCTGAACCTTCATCCCGATCCTTACGAAAGTTTTCGAATATTTCAAGGCCGAATTAACCAAGCATATACACAAATGATCGATGAATTTAGTTTTACAGTGGTTGATGCCTCACAAACCGTATCGACCCAACAAAAATACGTCCGTAAAATCGTGCAGGGAAAAATCGACCTACCTGGTTTTAAATTGAAAACAAGGAGCGGTAAATGAAATTTTATGGCAAAGGTCTGCCCAATGTTGACGCAAGTGACCTTATCGGGAAATTGATCGTTATCGAAGGAGCTGACGGATCAGGCCGATCAACCCAAATGAGATTATTGACTGACTGGCTTGAAGGACATGGACACGGTGTTGTAAATGTCGGCTTAAAGCGTTCGAACCTTGTCAGCGCTCAATTGGAAAAAGCCATGCAAGGCAATATCCTCAGTCCCATTACTTTTAGTCTTTTTTACGCGACTGATTTTGCGGACCAACTCGAAAACCAGATTATTCCTGCACTAAAATCCGGTTTTATCGTGCTTGCGGATCGATATATTTACACTCTGCAGGCGCGCGATATTGTTCGCGGTGGAAACCGGGAATGGCTGGAAAACCTGTACAACCATATCGCGCTTGTTCCTCACATTGTATTCTATCTGGATGTGTCGCCCAGTTTTCTTGTTGAGCGAAATTTTCAAAAAAACTCCCGTCTGGATTACTGGGAATCGGGAATGGATATTTCAAAATCGAGGGACATTTTCGATAGTTTTATGAAATACCAGCGCAGGGTTAAACTGGAATTTAAACGCATGCAGGAAAAATATCAATTTCAGGTTATTAATGGAAACCGGTCACCGCGTGCGATTTCCCTGGATATGCAAAAAGCAATTGAGATCATCTTAAAAAAATAGAGAAAAATCATGGCTGAAGGAAGCAGCGTCAAAAATTCCCGAAAAAAATCAAAAAATACACGTCAAAATGTTGCAGCGGAATTATCCAGTCTAAGGACGCTGGCAAAAGAGATCATTCATCGATATCAATCGAATCTGGAAGCCGAAATAATATGGTGTATAAACGCTCTTTCAAATGCAGAGGAAGAATTATCAGCCAAGGCAAACGACCAGGATCAGCTAGAGATTTTACTCAAACCACTTGTCATGTTAACAACAAAACCCGAAAAAGGACGTTTAAAAGATATTAAAAAAATTCACCGGATCGTCAAATATATATCAAAAACATTGATGGAATAATCAGAGTAGCTAGCCCATGAGTTTAAAGGCCTCGATCGATATTGGGACGAACTCGACACGACTTCTCATTGCAGACGTAAAAACAACAAATATATCGCCTCTTTTTATGCAGGAATCAATAACACGTTTGGGGGATGGTATTTCTCAATCAGGTTATCTCTCATCAGGCGCTATTCTTCGCGTTATTGAAGCAATTGAACAGTACATAAAAATAGGCAAAAAATACAATATAACCGAATATAAAGTTTTTTCAACAAGCACCGCTCGTGATGCCGTAAACCAACAGGAATTTATCAAGCTTATCAGAGACAAAACGGGTTTAACATGTGAGATTATATCAGGTGATAAAGAAGCCCATTTATCCTATTTGGGTGTGATAAGTGACCTGGACGCTAAAAACCGGTTGATGGTCTGTGATATAGGAGGTGGGAGTACAGAATTTATTTATTCAGAACATCAAAAAGTTATAGCCACGACCAGTGTAGATATAGGCAGTAGACGACTAACCCGCCAATTTTTAAAATCCGATCCCGCTGTCGAACAAGATATCCAGAGACTAAAAAATCATGTTATATCCTTGTTGGAATATCAACCGGTCGATCAGATCGTCTGCGTGGGCGGTACCGCAACGACATTAGGAATGATGGATGCAAACCTGACACCGGAAACCGTCCATCATCATGTACTGACATTGGACAACCTCGCAAAAATTACTCAAGAACTTACAGAAAAGACGATCGAAGACCGGAAAGCTATTCCAGGGCTTCATCCTGAGCGCGCGGATGTCATTTTAGCTGGCGCAATTATTGTCATGCTGATATTGGAAAAATTGAAAATGAAACAAACGACTATCAGTATCAGAGATCTTTTATTCGGCATATTTCTAAATCAACTTTAATGACAAATCACTTTTAATCAAATCAAGAAGATGGCGATGAATACAATTGATTTAAAAGCTATTCTAAAGTCTCGAACGCCTGGCCTGTTCGATAAATACCCCTCTTTTATTTCAACTCTGGTTGTAAAAGTGTTGGGATGTATTTTACATATTAACGAGGCCAATAAATTTATTGTAGACAACTCCGAAAAGCAGGGACTCGAACTTATTGATGCGCTTTTTGACACACTTGATTTTGGATATTTACTTTCCAATAAGGACATTGAAAAAATCCCGGCTGAAGGAAAACTCGTGTGCGTTGCCAATCATCCGCTTGGGGCTCTCGATGGTCTGGCTTTACTCAAAGTGATCGGTTCAGTCCGCAGGGATGTAAAAATTGTTGCGAACGATGTTTTGCTGAATATTGATAATCTAAAAAGTGTATTTTTACCCGTCAATATTTTCGGCAAGGTACAACGGGATCAGATCAAAATTATTGCCCAATCTTTGTTAAATGAAGAAGTTATTATATTCTTTCCGGCTGCCGAAGTGTCACGAATAGGGCTTCGTGGCATTCGTGATAAATCCTGGCATAACGGCCCGCTTTACTTTGCCAAAAAATACAAGACGCCCATCCTTCCGGTTTATATCAAGGGTAAAAACTCTCTATTGTTTTACTGGGTTTCATTAATCTTTAAAGGATTTTCAACGTTTTTACTCGGCCGCGAAGTTTTTTTAAAACGGAACAAGACGATAACAATGAAAATCGGTGATCCGATTCCCGCCTCGGTGTTTAAAGAAAATATTATCAATTCCAAAGTCCAGACCAAACTGCTCCGAAGACATACTTACTGGTTGGGGGCCAAGCGTAAACCCCCGATCTTTAAAACGGAAAAAACGATAATCCACCCCGTTAACCGAAAAAGTATAAAGGCCGAACTTGCAAAAGCAGATTTTCTTTCCATGACGTCTGACGGGAAAAAACTCTACAAGGTAGAATGGGAACAGGGTCAACAAATCGTTCGTGAAATCGCCAGATTACGGGAGGTCACCTTTAGAAAAGTGGGTGAAGGAACAGGGCTAAAGTACGACTTTGATAAATATGACTATCATTATAAACATATCATTGTATGGGACGAAGACGACCTGGAAATTATCGGATCTTACCGGCTAGGTGTCTGCAGAGAAATAATGAAGAAACAAGGTAAAGAAGGGATATATAACGTTTCCCTGTTTGATTTTTCGCCTAAATTTGACGTTTATTGGGATCAATCCGTTGAGCTTGGCCGAAGTTTTATTCAGGAAAAATACTGGCGCAGTAACGCACTGGACAATATATGGCAGGGAATAGGCACATACCTGTCAACTCTTCCGAATATTAATTATCTTTTTGGTGCCGTGAGTATTAGTGATTACTATTCAGACCAGGCAAAAGCCCTCATTGTATATTATTACAGGAAATGGTTCGGCGTGGATCAGCTGGTGAGATCCAAAAATCAATACATTATGACCAGACAACTCGAAAAGGATTGTGAACAGTTATTAAACGCTGATAGTGCGGCCGAGGATTTTAAAAATTTACGATCCACACTTAAAAATTATGGTTACAGCGTACCCATTTTATTCCGAAAATATACGGAATTATGCGAAACAGACGGTGTGAAATTTCTTGATTTTGGTGTGGATACGAGTTTTTCAAATACCGTTGATGGTCTGGTTTTGCTGGATTTAAACAAATTGAAACCGAATAAACGCGAAAGATATTATAAAAAAATATTGGATGAATCAAATCCAAAACAGGGATTATCATAGCCCTCATGTATCGGTATAAGCATATAATCTGGGATTGGAATGGCACACTTGTCAACGATACATGGTTAAGTGTTTCCGTTATCAATAAAGTTCTTGCTAAATATAAAAAACCTCAAATCACAATTGATACCTATCATGAAATTTTTGATTTTCCGGTAAAAAACTACTACAAAAGGCTCGGGTTTGATTTTAATCAAACACCGTTCGAGATTATCGGAACGGAATTTATTAACGGTTATAATTCACGCTGGCAGGAATGCCGCCTTCACGATACGGCACGAGATATATTGGAAAAATTGCGTTCTCTGGGGATCAAACAATCCATTCTCTCAGCAGCCGATATCAGCATGCTGAAAAGGTGGGTACAATTTTATAATCTGGAAGGCTATTTCACCGAAATCAACGGCTTAAACCATCATTATGCATCAGGGAAAAAAGAACTGGCTTTGACTTTTTTGCAAAAATCCGACATTGATCCCGGCAGAACACTCCTCATTGGGGACACAACTCATGATTTTCTGGTGGCATCCCACATCGGCGTACATTGTATCCTGTTCACTCAGGGACATCACCCAAGGGAAAAATTGATGAAATGTCGTGTCCCCCTGCTGGACAATCTTGGAGATATTTTAATTCATATTTGACTCATTTCAAAAAAAAGAATGTTAAAACAGAATAAACATTTAAAAAAAATCCAAAGAAATATTGACTTTTGAAGAATCATTCCGCATATTTATACAATTATATTAATTGGCATTGTAAGTTTTTCAGCTCTATAAAACAGAAATAAACAACAACTGAATGAATCCGGGTCAGAGAGTTTAAATCGGTACCTCTTTGGCCACCTGGTGAAAACATGACACAGGGAGGAACAAATGGTCAGAAAAATATTTGCCGCATTCACGATATTTTGTTTTACCTTCACTCTTTTAATCGGTGAAACACTTACTCTATTGGCCCAAACCGATGCTCAAGCCAAACCAAGAATTGCGGTTTTACCCTTTTCAGATACAAACGCCAATTCGAAACGTGAGGGCTATGGCGAAGCGATTTCAGGTATGTTGATGACTGAACTCATAAACGGTAAAATATTTCAAGTCATTGAACGAAACGAGATACAACGAATGATGGAAGAAATGGCACTGCAAATATCCGGTGCTGTGGACAGCAATACGGCAAAACGTATCGGTGAAATCCTGGGTGTCGAAATTCTCGTATTTGGTACCGTTGCTAAATTCGGAGACCTGGTCGAAACGGACATCAGACTGATTGATACGGAAACCGGCGAGGCGTTATTGGCCGAAAGCGCCAGCAGCCGCAGTGTTGAAGAGATACGTTCCATGGTTAAAAACCTGGCACGAAAAATCGAAACACGCTACCTTGGCCGCTTTTTGGAAGAGCTAAGAATCACCTCCACACCAGCCGAGGCGACGGTATATATCGATGGGACCGTTATCGGACAAACACCCATTGTACATAATCTCAATAAAGGACACCACAAGGTTATCGTTCTAAAACGAGGTTATGAAAATTGGGAAAAAATAATAACGGTGGTCAAGGGTGCAAACGATCTTCATGCGGAATTAACGTCAACCACCACACCTCCAACACCTCCTTATCAACCCCGCCCAAAAAGCGGTGGCGGCAATACTCTGCTTTATATCCTGGGTGGCGCAGCACTCGTTGGCGGGGGGGCATATTTTCTTCTCAGCCAGTCAAAGGAAGAAGAGAAAAAATCTCAAGTGTCGATTACTGTAACAATACCATAAACGTCAGGGAGGCGCAGAAATGATCAATCGTATATTTATCGCAGGAATTTTAATATATCTGGCTTTATTTACATTATTTTGTTCACGCGACATGCCGATATCGCACCAAATGGACAATAGCAATATTTCTTTTGTCGTATCCGTAGATATGACCGATCGCGTTATTAAAGACGAGGCTTCTCTGGCAAAAGTTAACGATATTACAAAAGTTGTATTAACGGTATCCGGACCTGATATGGATACCATTACCAAAACTTTGTCAGGCGACGGCGACACATTCACAGGCACAATTGAGGTGCCAAAGGGCAATAACCGGACTTTTGATATGGAAGCCCGTGACGCCAGGGGCATTGCCCAATTTGACGGCTCGGTTACCCAAAATATTCAAAACGATAATGAAACCATATCCCTTGAACTTGAACACATTCCCTCGAATGCCGTTACTTTGCAGATTATATCCGTCAATTCCGAAGGTGTTGTTCTCAGTTGGACACAAAACACGGATTCCGATTTTGATCACTACCGGATTGTCCGGTCTACCAGCAGTACACCAACTTTGAATGACGACAAGCTTGAGGATATTGATAGCCAATACACAACTCAATATTCGGATTACAGTATCGAGCGAGGCGTAACCTATTACTATCAGGTATGGGTGGTCGATACTGAATACTGGGGGACAAAAAGCAATACGGTCCAAGCGACCATCCCTGCAACATCATCGCAGAAACTTTATTACGATGACGGTACATTTGAAAGTTATTTTTCGTATTCCATATACTTGAACGGATTTTTTGTAAAGTTTACTCCGCCTTCCACACCGTGTCGAATCGATTCCCTGCATTTTAACTTGAAAGATGACAGCGGTGAAAACGGCGGTAACTATTACGCCGTGGTGACCAACTCTAGCGGGACGGATATTTTTTGGAGTCTATCAAAAACCACTTATACCGGTACGAATTGGGTCAACTGGCTTAATTTATTTGATACACCTTCGGAGGCCACGGTATATGATTACTTTTATGTCGGGATCCAATATGCACGCACCGACGGCTGGCCTAAAATTGGAGTCGATCAAAGCTCCACAGTGGGTAACTCGATGCTGTATATCTCCTCGGATAACAAGCTTTATTACATGAGCACCTATGGAGACGGTTATCCAGGGAATCTTGGCATTAGAGTATCGGTGACGCTGGGGAACGGCCAGAAGGCGGTCCTTTGCCCGGACGGTTACACGTCACGAAATGAAATATCTAAAAAAATCGTCACACCCAAATTAACGGGACAGTATTCAACGGATCCTGGTAATTTGTTTACCGAGAAACAGTGAGAACTTTTACTTCTGTGCTCCCGGCATCCTCTGATTTTTTCAGGAACCGGAGAGCACAGAAGTAAGCTATAAAAACAGCGATGCAATACTACTTTTCAATCGAGGGGGCCACTAGAAACACAGACTTTTTCAACACACGCCAGTACATTTTACATAGGGAAAAACCTTACCTAATAATACATGTCAACGGCTTACAGTACTTAAAATCATAAACATTACAAAATATTGATGCGGGGCATTTGCTTAAAATCGTCTAAAATGTTATATGGATCACAAAATTTAGTGACATATATTAAACAATTTTTTCAAATTTCCGTATAGATCAACAGAGCAAAACTGGAGGTATTAAAATGGAAATTAAAACGTGGATAATTTGGATGATTTTTGCTGCGCTTATGGTAATCGGCGAGATATTTACAGCCGGATTTTTCCTGTTTTGGTTTGGTGTCGGCGCTTTTGCAGCCGCTTTGGCAGCAATACTGGGGATGAGTCCTGTATGGCAGCTTGCTATATTTGTGGTTGTATCGGGTATTTTGGTGGCGGCATCGAGAAAATTTGCCAAAAAAGTTTCTATTGAGCAACCGCCCGGTATCGGTGCAGACCGTCTGAAAGGAAAAATTGGTGTGGTATTGGAGGAAATAAACAATCTGAACAACACCGGACGTGTAAGACTTGAGAAAGAAGAATGGCGAGCAGAGAGCAGCAGTAATGTAACGATCAGAGCAAATCGTAAAGTTATGGTGGTCAAGCTGGAGGGCACCCACCTTGTTGTTGAACCTATAGAGGAGGAAGAATAAAATGGACTTTCTTATAGTCATATTTGGTATCGTCTTGTTTATTATTGCAATGACCGGTATAAAAATTATCCGGCCGTGGCAAAAAGGATTGATAGAACGGCTCGGTAAATATCAACGCACGGCCGACAGCGGTCTGACGTTTATCTGGCCGTTCCTGGACAGTCTGATAAAAGTCGATATGCGCGAACAGGTGGTCGATATTCCGCCGCAGGCGGTTATTACAAAAGACAACGTGGTAGTGGAAGTCGATGCCGTTGTTTATTACGAAATTACCGATCCGATCAAAGTCACATACAACGTGGCGAACTTTTACATTGCGTGTACCAAACTGGCCCAAACCAATTTGAGAAATCTTGTAGGTGATATGGCACTTGATGAATCGTTGACATCCCGAGAAACGATCAACACTCAGCTGCGCCAAATTCT
>JAFGEC010000437.1 GCA_016931775.1 Candidatus Zhuqueibacterota bacterium
AAGATTGTATGTGTTAATTTCTTAAACCTACTCATTAATTGTACCTCCCTTCTTCTGCTGCACCTTTCAGGGAGGTACATTATAATATAATAGTTTTTAAACAATTAATGAAACGGTTTAACCATTTATTGGTACCACTGCCAGAGGCAGTGGTTTAAGCTTCTAATTAACGGCAGGAATCAGTACTTGAGCCGTATTCTCATTGATGAAACGGATTATTTAATCAACTGTAGCCTGTTAAAAAATCACTCTTTCTCCGGTGTCACGTTTTCATTGAAAAATTATTACGGTGTGATCAATAATCCAAATTGCACCAACATGCACAACAACTACTGTATGCCAGGTCTTCTGGAATTGGCCGCCATCCCCCCAATCCGTAATAAACTGGCTCTTAACATTTGCGAGGCGATATACGGTATTCGCTCCGGCGGTCCCATGGGATATCCGCAAATCTCTCCAAACAGCATGATATTCAGTCGTGATCCCGTAGCCTTGGATCGTGTAGCGTTACAATTTCTCGTGGATAATGGATTGGCACAGTCCTCTGTAACCAGGGCAAAGTACATCCAGGCCGCCTCCGGCGATCCATACAATCTTGGCATCAGCGATCCCGCAAAAATAGATCTGCTTTCGCACGAGTGCACCCCTCTTTCCGTCGAGAAAAAGCCAGCATCAATCCGGGCACCCAAAGTATTTCATTTGGAACAAAACTATCCAAATCCGTTTAATAATAAAACGATCATTGGCTTTACACTTTTCCGCGACAGTCATGTTAACTTATCGGTTTACAATATCAAGGGCGAGAAGAAAGCGACATTGGTTGACCGCAATATGCCTGCAGGACATCACAGGACAATCTGGGAAGCCGGATTAAATGCTGAATCAAGCGGCACCTATATTGTACAACTCTGCGGGAAAAATGATCGGCAAATCAAAAAGATTCAACTGTTAAAATAGAAAACGACCACAAGGAGAACACATGAGGAAACTGCTTTTAATTTCAATTTGTATTTCATTTTCACTTTTTTGCCAAAAAAAATCCACCGGCCCCAATGACCGGAACCAGGTCATCAGTACGGAGGACCTGCTGCCAAAAGACGACGAATTGAGCGGCTGGACAAAGTCAGGCGAACATTGGAATGCCAGCAGCAACGGCGATTTGACCACGTATATTAACGGAGAAGCCGTTATTTATACAAACCGTGGTTTTGTTGAAGCATCCAAACAGGAATACCAGGGCGTTATCCTTGGCGACACCGAGTCTGTTGAAGTCCGCATCTTTGATCAGGGAACAAAAGTCAATGCAAAGTCTGTATATGATGAAATTGTGCGGGAGATGAGCAATCCCATATCATGGGACGGTGCCGGTGAAGAGGCACGCAAGGAGAGATTTTCACTGTCACAACGTATCGTTTTTTACCAGGACAAGTATTTTGTCGCTCTCTCTGTCAGCACGGGTTTGGATGAAGCACTGGTGCTGTTGGAACAATTTGCCAACAATATTTCAAGCGAGATAAAATAGAGGATGATATGTTGAAAAAGACACCACGCAGGTTTTTTCTCAAACAGGCAGGCGCATCGGTTCTCGCGACAGCTGCGCACCCGTTATATGCTGCTGAAGATCCGGTTCCGGTGGATTTAGGCGTAGTACAAGGCAAAATTCAGCCGGCACTTGAGAAGGCGTTGCAGCTTGTCGGTGGAATAGAAAAATTTATAAAGCCCAACAGTACCGTCCTGCTCAAGCCGAATATTTCTTTTCCCAATCCTGAAATATATGCAAGCACGACCAATCCACAGGTCGTCCGGGCGATGGCACAAATTGTTTTAAACGCCGGTGCAAAACGCGTCATTGTAGCAGATCACACCATGCGGGATCCCTCCCTGTGCTTTAAAAGAACCGGAATCCAGGCCGCGCTTGAAGAGCTGGAGAACGTCAAACTACTGGCACTGGACAAAGACTCATTGTATGAGGAGGTTCCCGTTGATAAGGGCCAGGCGATAAAAAAGCTAAAAATCTGTAAACTGCTACAGCGTGCGGATGTTGTGATTAATATGCCATGCGCCAAATCCCACGTCGCAACGGATGTCAGTTTCGGCTTAAAAAACTTGATGGGATTGATATGGGACAGAGAATATTTTCATTCAGGTACCGATCTCCACACCGCTATTGCAGAGCTGGCGACGGTTATAAAACCGCATCTGACGATTTTAGATGCCACTCGTGCGCTGGAAACCAATGGTCCCACCGGCCCGGGAAAAGTGCAAGAATTGAATACCATAGTAGCCGGCGTTGATCCACTGGCTGTGGATGCCTTTGCATTAGACCTGGCGAATTGGAATAATCGTGTACTGACGGCGACAACAGTTAAACATTTATCCCACGCCATCAAACTGGAAATTGGTCAAGCCGATTTAACAAAATTGAATATTATAAAGACGACCGTATAGACATGACAAAAACATCTGCGCTGACTATTCTGTCAACGATGTTCCTATTGGTAATCTCTAATTCTGCTACTTCCCAGAACACAAAGTATTGGCCCAAATACAAATTCCCGACGATTACTGCGGAAAACAGTTTATGGATCGGTACACCCGGCGGTTTATACCAGTACCATTATGACGAGGATTCGTGGTCAATTTACGGCCGCCATAATGCCCTGCCTGATAACAATATTCGAATTTTAAAATTCGACGATGAATTTTTATGGGTTGCAACGGCGAATGGTTTGAGCTACGGCGATATAAAACTCAACAAATGGATAATATACGATAGAAATAACGGCCTGCCGGGTGCTACCATTCATTCAATCGCATTTCAGGAGGATTATGTATGGATCGCTACAGATGGAGGTGTTGCTCGGTTCGATAAGCTGATTCAGGAGTTGGAAATTTTTACGATCAAAGACGGCTTACCGGATTCGGTTGTATATGACATCGAGGTTGACGGTGATATTGTATACTTTGGAACGGCAAAGGGATTGGCTGAATACGATGTCAACTTTGAAAAATGGAGATACTACGGTGCAAATGAGGGTATCATCTCCGATACGCTGCGATTTTTGTACCAGACTACGGATTATCTATGGCTTTTCACCGACAAGGGTCCGTGCCGGTTTAGCAAAAAATTACACTCCACTTTGTCTTTTTCTGATCCCAGGTTGCATTATGACCGGATAAAAGATATGTTAATCGATAATGAAAAATTTTGGCTTGCTACCACACAGGGTGTTCTCATATACGATCCAGGCAACAACATTTGGCGGGATTTTCAGGAACAGGTCAACTTGCCCAGTCCTTCGGTTCAGGCCATGTTGCTGGCTCAGAATAAACGCTGGTTTCTGACTGCAAAAGGTGTTGCCGTTCTGGATGAAGAAAACAAATTATGGCAACGCTACGATCATACCCATGGTCTGACAAGTGAATATTACGATGCAATATCCATGTTTAAGGGACGTATTTTCTTAATAAACGACAATGTAATGGACTATTTCAAACCGACTGAAGCGCGGTGGTACACCTACAAATTACTGGATATCGGCAATTTAGGTGAATCCCGCGGTTTCGAGGCGTCGCTGGACCGGGAAAAAGGCAGCTATATCCAATTGAACGATAAAATCAAACTCAGTATGAGCGGAACCCGTTTCACATACCGTTATTTGATCCAACAGCAATTCGACCTGAAATCCCAATCCTCCAACACTCTGACCAACGACGCCAATCGCGGAGACATAAAAGCCCAACTGTCGTTGCCCAAAGGCAGAACCGTTAACGCATTTTACAACAACGCGGATTTTGACCAGGTATTGTACGGCACTCGCTATAAAGGCAAGGAAGACGACCTGATCCAGGAGATCAACTGGGGGGACGTACGTTATGAGCAGGGAAAAAATAATTTAATATCGTCTTTGGGCTTGTTCGGTTCTTCATTCCGTATTGAGGCCGGCCGTAAGACACCGCGCTATAAGCGCAGTCTCTTATCAGCCAAGGGTTGGAGTGGTGAAAAAACCAGCGGTACGGAAACGGAGTTTTTTACCGGTAACTTAAAAACCGGAACGACTGAAATACTGGATATGGATTATATTAAAAACCGCTATTTTTATATTGATGGCCCAGAAATTTATGTTCCGGCTTTGAAGGGATCGGATAAAATATATATCGACGACGGCGATCCTTATTCAAACGATAAAAATACCCTCTCCGGTCAGGTAATCGCAGGTATAGCCGGAGATTGGGATATTAAGACACCTGTACTGGACTATACATTCCAGGCCGAAGCCGGAATTATCCTTTTTAACCGGCCTATTCCGGACAGAGCAACGGTCGTCATAGAATATCGGACAACTGCAGGTCATTTTGCCAAGGTCATTCAAAAACCAGATGAAATAGCTCAGCATCTGTACAACCGGTATTTTATCGGCGGGTTGGAGATTATTCCGCATACTCTTGAAATGAAAATTAAAGACTCGGAAAATACGGAATTTGAATTATGGAACTTTGGGCTGGATAACAATCACGACGGAACGATCGATCCCGAATGGGTCGATTATAAAACCGGTATTCTGACATTTCCGCAGGACCGGCCGTTCCCTGATTCCGTGTATCATAAAGAACAGCCGATATCCTTTTATAAAATGGAATTTGTATTTCGGACTGAAATCACCATGATCAACCTCAGTCACAATCACCTCATTCGTGGATCGGAAACCGTCATCATAGATGGAGAGGTACTTCTGCGCGGCCAGGATTATGTACTCGACTATACCAGCGGTTCCCTTCTCATCATTAAAGAGGGAATTATGGCTGAAGACAGCGAAGTCCAAGTGCGGTATGAATATTACCGTGATACACGTGAAAAAATGCACATGGGTGGTATCGGTATAGGATTCAGCGATAATGCTCTATTAGAAATGAATTATTTTTCCTTTGATAAAGAAACCGGTTCACAGGTAAAACGGTTTCAAGGCTATTATCTCTTTGGTGAGTTTAAATGGCGTATTAAGAATCTGGATTTCAAGTTTACGCCCGAATTCGCTCAAAGCGACAAAGGCAACAGCATGCTTTTCCGTAATGAGATCAGTTCGTCGAAAATGCGGATATTCGGCTTATATGAGAAATATGATAAGGAGTATGTCTCGCTGGTTACAAAAAAATTTCAATTGGGCGATTTACACGAACGGCTATCGGCAGGAGGTACTTTTTATCCTTTTGATTTCCTGGACATTACCACCAATTGGCAACGACAAACGGCCCTCAAAAATTTAACAACAGAAGACCTGGTGGAAGAAAATCTTTCTGGAAAAGTACTTTTTAGTAAAAGTCAATATCCTGCAGTATCGATTTCCGGCTTTAAGCGGGATTTACACGCGCAGGAATTTTTCTCTTTAAAAAAAACCATAAAAAGTGATTTTGAATATCAGGTTCCCGCTTTGTTTTTAAAGAAATTGAATGTTCGCTCAATCAGACTTTATGGCGTATGGCGTAAAAGCTGGGAAGATAAAAACGGGAGACATATCTCCGCCAATCAGGAATTTGGTGAACGAATTTACGATACCAGGTACTTTCGATTCGATTTTTCACCGGCTGATAAAATTCAACTCAACACCTTCATCAGGGATAAATCCGTATATTCCGGTGATAACCCGGCAAAGCATACACTCTTGCGTCGCAGGCAAAAAGTGTTTTTCGACGGTACTGTCGACCGTATCAACGGCATCAATGTGAATTTAAGATATCAGGGTGAAGTTCTTCAACAGCATCCATCGTCTATTACCGCCCTCCATACATCGTTGTTGTATCGAAATTTACAGTCTAATGTCCGATTTTATCCCGGCAAATGGTGTCAAAAACTGGCACCTTTTACGTTTGAAGTGAATTTTCAGCCCACTTGGTTGGGATATTTAAAAAATGTGCAAAAAGATCTCTCATTGTTTGAAAAATATGCGCATATGCGTTCGCGTCAGTATTTGCGGTCAATGGATAAAAATGATCTGTTACAACTGCGCGGTGAATGGCGGCCGTTATCTTGGTTTCTGTATTATTCGGGGATTGATTTTTACCGCCTACAGAACCGCCACGAGGCCAGTACTTTGAACACACGTATAACACGTCTCAACCAAAAAGTGGAGATCAGACCCTCCTCCAATTCCTTGATCACTTTGCAATATTTCCGCAATGATGAGGACCAAATCGGCTATTCGGTAACCACACGCGATAATCCCATGATATGGTTTGAAAACCGTTGGACCGAACGGTTTCAGACGAAAATCAATCTGATCTATTGGCAGGAAGTCGAAACAATTGGCCTCTTGCTAGAAAAGAAGAAAAACTTTTCCCCGCTATTTGGCGTCACCTACCGTATTCCAAAAGGCGAATCCGGCCGTGCTTTGGCAGAACTTCGCGATGACCTTTCATTGTCCCGCTATGAAAACATCAAACCATATGGAGAAATACGCAATTATACAATTACCAACGCGTTGTCATTCGATTATTATCCCATATCCGTTTTTATAATGCGTTTCAGATGGATCGCGACGTTTAACAATCAATTCTCCTCAGATAACGACAATTTAGATAACCTGGTGGAAATTCGGTTAACAGCCCTGTTATGAAAAGCAGAAAAAGGCATATTGAAGGTAAATGTTTTCAAAACTGGTTTTACCACTGAAAAAATTTTCCCCTTGCGAAAACCACCTTTTACTTTTAAATTACCGTAAAGAAAATTTTGAAAGAATTCTGAGATGACTTTGACACACGATCCGAATCAGCTGGAAAAAGTACTGACTCAAGCTCTTACCTCGCTTTGGGGTACAGAGGACACATCGATTGTATTTTACGATCTTGCAGCTTTAAAAACTCGAATAAACGAACTAAAAACGGCTTTTCCGGATACGGCCCACCATGCCATTGCCGTAAAAGCCAACCCTCTGGTGGGGATACTTTCTTATTTAAAGACGCTCGATGTCGGCGTAGAGGCTGCAACATTGCCGGAGCTTTATCTGGCACAACAGTGCGGTTATTCCGAAAAAAAACTGGTCTTTGATTCACCGGCAAAAACAGTCGAAGAACTGACATATGCTTTAAAAGCCGGAATTCACCTCAATATCGATAATCTTATCGAAATCAGCAGAGTGGCACAATTATACGAGAGGATAAAAAGCAGCAGTACCTGCGGAATACGTATCAATCCCCAAGTTGGCACAGGTAAGATAAAAATCACAAGTGTTGCCGGTGAATATTCAAAATTCGGTGTGCCCATCAAGCAGTTTCGATCCGAGTTGATTAAAGTATTCGAGGATCATCAATGGCTTCGTGCTGTCCACCTTCATGTGGGTTCTCAGGGCTGCGGAATGGAGATGCTGGTTGAAGGAGTAAAAACAATTTACGATTTTGCACAGGAAGTGAATCGGCATTCAAGCGGAAATAGCCGCAAAATCTCGATTCTGGACATTGGCGGCGGTTTGCCGGTTTCATACAGAGACAGCGATCCCGAGTGGTCGTTCGAAAAATACTACAATAGACTCGTCAAATTGTGTCCGCAATTGTCCGAATATCAATTGATTACGGAATTCGGCCGTTTTATTCACGCCCATAATGGGTGGGTTGCCAGCCGTGTGGAATACGTAAAAAAGGAAAAAGATATAGAGACAATTATCACTCATATCGGCGCGGACATGTTTACCCGCATGTGTTATTTCCCTGATGATTGGACTCACCGGATTACGGTTGCCGACCGATTCGGACGTATTAAAACGGATACTGCAAAACGCCGGTACACAATCGCCGGTCCGCTCTGTTTTTCCGGTGATATTCTGGGCAAAGGGATATTTTTGCCTCAAGTGCAGGAGGGTGATTATTTGATCTTGTTAGATACCGGTGCATATACATTGGGTATGTGGTCCCGCCATAACAGCCGGCAAATCCCAAAAGTGATCGGCTATCATGGCAAAATAGCGGGTATAATAAAAGAAAAAGAGACCCTTGAAGAAATTTATAAATTTTGGAGTTGAAATGAATTTTGCTATTTTCATCGTTTTTTCCATACTTTTCGGCTTGCTGTTAATGATTTTAATCATTCGCAGTGTCGCATCCGGTATAAAAAAATATGCCCAGGAAAAATTACGAGGAAAGACGATTATCAAAGAAGCGCCTTTTGCACGCATGATCGGACAAAAATCGAAGGGGATGTGGCAAGTTCGCGGCAACGGATATTTAGCCCTAGCCACGGATACGGTTTATTTTTTCCTGGCCGCTCCCAGAAGGGAGATCAACATCCCGCTGCGCAATATTTCCCAAATCACATTTCCGACCGCATTTATGGGTAAGACGGTGTTTAAAAAACTGCTTTGTATCTCCTTTTCAACACCTCAGGGAGAAGATGCCGTCGCCTGGCAAGTCGCCGATCCGGACATATGGAAACAGGAAATTGAAAGAATAGCAAAAAAAAAGCTTGATTAAATATGATGTATGACATTGCTCTAGATGCGGATTTTTACATGCGGCCGACTCTGCAGGTTGCTCAGGATTTATTGGGACAGATTTTAGTGCGCCGTTACAACCAGTCATTCGTGTCGGGTATGATTAATGAAACTGAGGCCTATGTAGGGACAGACGACACGGCATGTCATGCTTCAAAAGGCCGGACACCGCGAAACAGCGTCATGTTCGGTCCACCTGGTTTTAGTTATGTCTATTTGGTCTATGGCATGCACAACATGCTGAATGTTGTAACGGAGGAAACCGGTAATCCATGTGCCGTGCTGATCCGATCGATTATTCCCGTTTCCGGTTTGGAGATCATGCAGCGCTTGCGAAAATACCCTGCTAAAAACCTGTCCGATGGCCCCGCTCGGGTCTGCCAGGCCTTGGCTATCGACCGGTCGTTAAACGGCCACAATATAACAGAGCCAAACCAGTTATGGATAGCACACGGAAACCATATTGCCCCGGGCTCAATTTCAAGTGGTCCGAGAATCGGTATACATTATGCTGATGCCGAGGACAGAAACGCACCGTGGCGGTTTTGGATTAAAAAATCAACCTTATCAAAATGCGGTCTCTAATTGTATTCGCGTGATTTTTACGAGAGGTCAACCGAGCGTGGGAACGAGAGGAGCTTTGGATCAAACCCCGGGTGTCCGCGCTTTCGAACGAAAAAATATGCTCCGAGTAAAAACTTTTGGGATTTTCGACAGTATAACCCGGTTGAGAACTGCGCAGTCCCCGGGTGTTGGCTGTAAGGGTACCTTTCTTGCCGGTATTCTATAAGCCTTACAATAACACCCGCGAGGATTTGAATTTCTATTTTCTACACCACCAGTAACTGAGATACTACCATATTATTATATTATAGCTTGACATTTAACTTTTATTTTCATACAATGAGCACGTTTTTAAATCAAAAAAATCATATAACACTAATCTTGGGATAAACGATGAAAACAACACTCAATTTATTCTTTATCATCACGGTTCTGCTCTGCTCCCCGATTTTTGCAAAAACTTTTCAATATCCGGCAAATGATCCTGTCTTCGCCATCACATTTCCGGACAACTGGACCATCCAAACGGAAGAAGAACTGCTGCACGCCTCACCGGAAGATGAATCATTGTACCTGGGTGCCTGGGCGCTTCAGGAAGGTGATGATCCTGAGGCCGCTCTGGAAGGACTGGATGAGGCCATTTCAGATTTTATCGATGAGGTTGAATGGGGCGAAGCCGAAGTTGTTGAAATAAATGGAATAGATTTCCTGACGGTCGATGGGAGTGGTGTGACAGATGAAACCGAGGTCGATATTTCTGTCACACTGTTTTCGCCCGACGGGAAGACTATTTTTATCATCCT
>JAFGEC010000438.1 GCA_016931775.1 Candidatus Zhuqueibacterota bacterium
CCGGTTCCACGTTTAATAGCACGGTCAATATTCGCCGCCGGCATGTTTGCCGCCTTGGCTGCAAGAATAGCGGTCCTTAACCGCGGATTTGATGTGTCTTCACCTCCGCCGTGCCGGGCGGCAATGGTTATTTCTTTTATTAATCGCGTAAAAATCCTACCGCGCACAGCATCGGTTTTTTCCTTTTTACGCTTTATTGTACTCCATTTGGAATGACCGGACATAATGCCTCCCAAAAAATAAACCCGTTACACTCAAAACAAGGCAAACGGGATAAAATAGTTAAAAGAAAAGTGGGTTCTCTCGTACATAGTCTTTAATATAATAAAAAAAAAGCCCGATTCCAAATGAAAATTTTAAAAGAGAGCAAAACCTCAATGACATGTGGTAAGTGAGACAAATGCGGAAATTATCAGTGTAAAAAAATTATAAAAGTCTGTACTTTTTGGATGGCATAACACCAAAGATGTAAAGGAGAAAAATTTTAATACGAAGAACGGCTCCGGCGGTCGCGGAAATTTTTTCTTGAAACAAATTTCCTCTTGATGCCGTCAAAATGTGTGTTTTCAGTTGGCGCGGCATGTTTATCGTTATAAATAAAATTTTGGTGCTAGCCTGAAATGAATATCCCTTTTATTTTCACATCAAATTCTTTACATTTTATTCAGACGTTATCAAACTCAAGTTAAGGAACGTATCATGATTTACCGATGCCTCAGTTTCGTCTTGTTGTTTTTTTTCATTTCCACCTCTCCTGCAAAACAAACCGGTAACTGGCGCCCCCTCCCCATCCGTTCAAAACAGGAATTCGATCTAGGACTTCCGGGAGGTGAAGGTGAGCAGCATCCTCATTCAATGACCCGGTGCTTGAATTTCCCTGAAACCGTTTACCTGTCCCACGACGTGGGTGGAGCGTGGAAAAGCACCGACGGCGGCGATACATGGAACAAGTGTCTGGATAAGGGCCTGTATCTGCCTTTCGGCCAGTCCATCGCGGTGGATCCCAACGACCCGGATTTCGTGTTTATCATCGTGGATAATTCCTATAATTATCTGGCAGAGAACTTTGAAGGCCTTTACCGTTCCACAGACGGCGGAACGAACTGGCAGCTGGTACTGCAGACCGATGTGAATTTTAACAGCAGCCGCCACCGAATTTTTCGCAGCAATATCACCTATGATCCGTCGACGACCCGTGAGGGAAAACCGGCGGCTCGCTGGTATGCAGCTTTTCCGGAGAACGGCCTGTTCCGCTCGGACAACCTGGGCCTCTCGTGGGACAAGGTCAGTTCCCTCTCGAACCACCTGACGGTTTACGGTGTTTATACCCACCCATCGGATGGCAAAACCGTTTATGTTGGTACGGACATAGGTTTTTACATCAGTGAAAAACTCGGTGAGGACCTGAAAAAAACAGGCAATCTGGAGGACGGACCGGTATCTTCCGTCGCCGTCCACCCACAAAATCCGGAGATCGTTTATGTGACTATCCGTAACAAAGGTCTGTATAAATCAACCGACGGCGGCAGCAGTTTTGAAAGAATAAAGGCCATTCCGGCGGCCAGAGTCGTAATGAATCCCGGATTCCCCGACAAGCTTTATTTGATCGGTTTAAGCCAGAATTCCATTTTCAGTAACGACGGCGGCGAAACTTGGGAAAATTTTGGTGCGGTGACCACTTTTCCGGGATTGGGTCGCGAATCCGGCTGGCGCCGGTGGATCGATGGCGATTTATCCGGCCTGGTCCCCGATCCCAGCGACAAAGATAAAGCGGCTGCTTTTTCGCGCTCTACTCTTTTTAAAAGCACTACCGGCGGTGCCAAATGGAACGAATGTGCAACGGGATATACCGGCAATGCCTGGAGTTGGTGGAACGGGGCGGCGGCCTTTGACAGGCTGAATCCCGAACGATTTGCATTTTTTAACAACGATGTGGGTATGCGCATCACGCTCAGCGGCGGGAATTATTTTGAGGCCAACACCAATCCCAATGCGTATTCCTGGTATCAAGAGGAAAAAATCAGCTGGTTCGGTACTTATGCGGGAGATTTCCAGCCACTGGCGGAATCCCGGGTTATCGTCGCTTCCGTGGGTAATTATTTCGACACCCAGCTTATGCGCAGCGCAGACAACGGCAAAAGCTGGCGGCTGGTGACCGAGGGGGATGCGGATGAGGACATGAACCTTTTCATTTCTTTCCATCCCCAGGAGCCCAACATTGTTTATGCCGGCAACAAAATTTCAACGGACGGCGGCCTCACTTTCCGGCCGTTCAATATACCGGCAAAATACGGAACGGCCACGCTGGTCGGCATATGCCGCAACCAGCCGGATGTTTTATTTGCCGTGGACGGCGAGCGGCGCACGATCCTGCGTTCCCGCAACCGCGGCGCTAACTGGGAGGAGTACGCGCGTCCGGGTTGGCGGTTTATCCGTTTGGACAACCTGCCGACTTTTGCCGCCGATCCGATGGATGCGGATAAATTTTACACTCTCGACGCCAATTATGATCTTGCCGTTTTCGACGGCAGTACATGGAAAAGTCTGAAGGTTCTTCCCCTGGCAAAGGGACACAGCACCGCCAATTTTGTGCGTACGGTGACTGTCGATCCCAACGATCCGGAAGTTGTTTATGCGGGCATGTTTGAAAACGGCATCTCCTGTATTTTCCGCAGCCGAAACGGCGGCGACTCATGGCAGGATATCACGGAAAACCTGCCCAGGAACGGTATGAGCGCCATGGCGGTGAATCCGCACACAGGCGAGTTGTATAAGGGCAGCTGTATCGGCACCTGGGTGTATCCGGCACCCGGAAACGAAAAAACCGATAACAACACCGATATTCCCGCGCAATACATATTGTACGGCGCTTTTCCGAATCCGTTCGTATCAGCCACTAAAATCAGATACCATATGGAAAAAAGCAGCCGGGTGGAGGTTTCGGTCTATAACGTACTCGGAGAAAAAGTTGCCCAATTGGTAAAAACGAGGCAGGGGCCGGGCGAACATGATGTTCTGTTTGATGCCGGTTCGTTGCCGAGTGGTGTTTATATTTGCAGGCTGGAGGTAGACGGCGTCAGGCAGGTGAAAAAGATGCTGGTGCGGAGATAGAGGTGAGCGAGCGGGAACAGGTCTTTACCACTCAATACACGGGTAATTCTCAGCTTTTCCCTCCCCGTGCATCTATATCATTTTTAATTATAGTCGAACTTTTCATCAAACAGAATCGGAAATGGGAAAGCAATACTCACCGACGGTTGGTTTACATTCAACTCGCCGGGTGTTTGATTCACCCGGTGATGGCAACACATGGAGGAATAACATCACCATGAAAAAGCTGACCTTGTTTTGGACTTTATTTTTAACTGTAAAGATGGGAGCGCAAACGCCCTATTTCGATCAAAGCCGGGAAGGATTTCTGGTCTTTCACAAGATAAAAACAGACGAGGCCGGCCATATGGTCTCCTGGTATGCAGACGATCCGGGCAGAGCGTTCGATTTTGTCGTAACGGCTGTTTGGGAGTTTTGGGATAACATGCGCCGGGACATGAATGGATTGCCCTATTATATGAACCACCAGGTATGGCGTCCGCAAATAAACGACCGGCGTGGAATCGGCGGCGATCAGTTGGCTATGGCGCTCTCATCGTGGACGCTTTTATATCAATATACCGGAAACGAAAAGATAAAAGAAAACAAAAAATTTATCGCCGACTATTATTTATCCCATTCATTATCACCCGCCGATGCAGAATGGCCCAATATCCCGTTTCCATATAACACACTGATCTACTCCGGATTTTACGACGGTGACATGGTCATCGGTGAAGGATATGCCCAACCGGACAAGGCGGGTTCTTTCGGTGATGAATTGATCACAATGTACAAAATGCTTCAAAATCCCCGCTACCTCGATGCGGCGGTTAAAATCGCCAACACACTTGCCGAACATACTCAAAAGGGTGATAACGATCGTTCCCCCCTCCCCTTTAAGGTCAATGTTTACACCGGAGAAATAGGAAAATTAAAAAGCAACAGCGGAGACCATACGGATACCGGCTTCTCATCTTATACAACCAACTGGACGGGCACGCTGCACTTGTTTGAAAAATTAACAGACCTTGAAGCAGGGGATACCGGGTTATACCAAACGGCTCACGCTATTTTTATCGACTGGATGAAAAAATATCCACTTCAGACGAACAAATGGGGACCGTTTTTCGAAGATATTCCGGGGTGGTCGGATACGCAAATTAATGCGGTAACTTTTGCCAGATACATGATGCTGCACCAAAAATTTTTCCCCGACTGGAAAAAACAAGTGTTGAACATATTGAATTGGGTATATGAAACGCTGGGTAATGACGATTGGAAAAAATACGGCGTGCGCGTCGTCAACGAACAGACGGCCTACCAGACCCCGGGGAACAGTCATACGGCCCGACAAGCGGCAGCAGAACTCCTGTATGCTTCTCTGACCGGGGACACCTCATATGTCGAAAATGCCGTCCGTCAACTGTACTGGGCCACGTACATGGTCGATAACGACGGGAAAAACTGCTATCCCCGTGATGAAGTCTGGCTGACGGATGGTTATGGAGATTATGTCCGCCACTATCTGCGGGCCATGGCGGCCATGCCCAACCTGGCCCCTCACGACGAAAATCATATCCTGCATTCCACATCTCTTATCGTTCAGGCCGATTATTATCCTGATTTTAATAAAACCCTCGTGCCTGATGTGCCGAAGAATGAAATCGAAAAAACACTGATTTACTATAAAACTTTTAAAAAGGAATCGGTGGAGATACTTCGCATGGCGGAAAAGCCCTCCGCTGTTTTGGAAGTTTATGTCAAGGAGCTTGAACGCCGAGAAAACTTACAATCGGATGGATGGACATGGCAACAACTGGAAAAAGGAGGTATTCTGAAAATAAAACATTCCGCCGGAAACAGAATCAGGATCGCGAAATAAAGAGCGACATGTACGGTTCCGACTGAAAAGAGGATACAAATGCAGAAAATTTCTACATATTTTAAATACATTTCTTTTAAAACTCAAAAATGTTAATTCCGAAAAAAAATTCCCAAAAAACCGGCACAAAATTACCCACGATAAAATTTGATACAGTTCTCCCCATTCACGAAAAGGTTTATTCGTGGTCACAACAATCGACCCCGTTTCATAACAATTGGAGATGACTTGAAAAAAAAAATTTCGCCATTCCGGCATCTGTTTTGATTTTGCATGAAGTCAGGTATTTTGATTTTCCCTGTTTATTGAAGAAATGAAATCTGAAAGAGGAAATGTTACCGGTTCACTTTCAATATTTCGGGTATCACAGGTAATCTTTTAACAAAGAGGGAGTGGAAGGAGTGATGCCTGCGGTCCGAGCTTACGTATACCGTATTGAGCAGCATGCACAACCTGCGGCTTGTACGGCTGGCCGCCGGCTAAATTATTCTGGTCATAAAAATTGGTGACAAATTTTGTATTTTTTTATATCTTGTTAGGCACGCACCGCGGTCACCGCACAGCCGATTGTTATACCAAAAGCACTATTTGTATACGGTTTAATATAAAAAAGTTTATGTTGTTTTAGCAAATTAGAATGATATATTTAAAGCAGGAGAGCCTTCACTTTTCTGTATCTTAGTTTTCTAAAAAGTTCTAGAAACTATAACGGAGGATTACAATGGACAATACTTACAAACGGATATCACCCAAGTATATGCTCTTACTCTTTTTAGGCACACTCCTGGCTTCTTTGCTATACTTTTTGATCGCCCAATTGTTAAGTCCCAAACCGATGACTTTTACGTCTTATATTGTATTTACTATCATACTTGCTGTAATAATAACCGGTGCATATCAGATATTTTTCTGGGTTCAGCGCAACAATTACTTTTTTAAAACACGATGTTTCAAGATCGGATTGGATGATAGAATCCCATTTAACCCCATTTGGATCTGGCCTTACAGTTTTTTCTATTATATAATGATTGGTCTGGTGGTTGCCCGTATTTCTTCTCTCGAGGAGGGCGTTCACCTGATATTCGGGGGACTGTTGGTGTTGTTTTTTCAGTCATTGTTCTTCCTTGTTATGCCGGTGACTGTGCCGAAAGAGTACCGGCAATACGAGGCCGATACTTTATCCAAGAGATACCTGCGCTTCGTCCAAGGACTTGACAACGGTAGAAACTGTTTTCCATCCATGCATTGCTCGGTCGCCACCTATGTCGGATTATTATTGGTCCCTGTCTTGGGCTTATACGCTTATTTTTTTATAGGAATTATAGCCATCAGCTGTCTTTTCGTCAAACAACATCAGGTTTTAGACATTATTCCCGGTGTCATATTAGGGTGGATTGTATTTTTAATAAACCCAATAATCACTGGATGACATTTTAGAATTTCCATTCACCGGATGCGAATCCGCAAATTTGTTTAGAGCAATGATATCAAACTTATTGATTCATCTTGCTTTATTCACGTCGATAACAAAATAGGTAAAAGCATGGAACCGACTCTCACCAGCATTTTGATCAAGACCGCCGTTACCCATACGGTGTCCTATGTAATCGTCGGCATGTTAGCCTACAAGCTTTTCAATTACCTGCGCCTGTTCGCAGAAACCGGTCTGCAGCACCTCATGCGGAATCAGCTACTGGTTATCTCAAAAGGGATTCGTCAGATTAACCGTTTTTGATCTAAACGGCCGTCAGGTTGCCGAATTGATCAATAAAGAACAGGCAGGCGGTTATCACGAAATCGGTTTAAACGCTTCATTTTTGCCGAACGGCATATATTTTACCGCCTGGAATGTAATGGTTTTTTGGAAACGAAAAAACGTGCTGTAACAAGCGGTATTGATAAAAAGGAACGATGACAAGTTCAAAGTGACAGGGTGCGCTTCAAACAAATCTTGACTATCTTTGGTGAGAAAATGAACTGAACCGCACCCTGCGCTTGAAAGGAAAATGAAAGATGAGAAGGATATCAACTTTTTGGGCTGTTATTTTTATATCATTAATTTTTATTGGAGGTCTGACAATGTTTTTGTTAAGTGAAAGAGAAAGAGAACCTAAAATCGTCACCATCCAAAATTCCATAAAATTTGTGGGATTGTCCATAAAAACGGATGTCAAAAGTATTTACAAAGATGCAGGTAAACTTGGTAAGGAATATACCCATTACAAGGAAACAAACAAGATACCTAACCTGAAGGAACCATGGGCATTTGTTGCATACAGCAAGGATTTCAATGAAGAAACGAAATCTTGGGAATACATAATGGGTGATGTGGTAACAAGTTTGGATTCAATCCCTGCGGGATTGAATGGATACGATATACCGTCCGGGATGTATGCCATATTTACCATAAGGGCAAAATTCAAATTTCTATGGGGATTAGAAATAGGAAGAATGAAACGATATATTTTTTCTATTTGGCTTCCGGAATCTATTTATAAATCGAAAGGATATGAATTTGAGTACCACGATGAAAAAAGTACGGGCAAAAATCCGAGTATCGATTTATACGTAGCAATTGAGGAAAAATAAAGTTTGACTTGACAATCCTACCGGAGTTTTCGGCGTTTATACCGTTAACTGGATGTAACGCAAATACTTGCGATAAAGAAAACAATAATAATCACTGGACGAGTTTATTAGAATAAAAAAAAGTGCTGGGTGTATAATAATTATATAAAGTCATAAAACCAGGAGATAGATATGAAAAAATCATTCATTTATCTGTCACTCGTTGCGGTGATCTGCCTATCAGCGTGCAAGTCATCAAGCAATCCGCAAGCGGAAAAAGCGGCTGTCACAGCTGCCAAAACTTGGCTGTCGCTTGTTGACGACGAAAAGTATCCAGAGAGTTGGGATGAGGCTGCTCAGTTTTTCAAAGGCGCAGTAAAGAAAGAGCAGTGGATTCAATTAATGCAAACTGGCAGAAAACCTTTTGGGAAAAACATCTCACGTGAAATCAAATCCCAAAACTACTGCACGTCTCTCCCGGGAGCCCCGGATGGAGAGTATGTCGTCATTCAATTCAAAGCATCATTCGAAAACAAAAAGTCTGCTATCGAAACGATAACACCCATGTTGGACAAAGACGGGCAGTGGCGAGTTTCGGGATATTTTATAAAGTAAAATTCCAGCGGCTTCCAGGATACCGAACTCTATCGGTTTTAAAGCGAGAAACTAATTTTCCGACACCTCACGTGCGAGCCGGAGCAGCCCAACATTAAAAATTTATGAGAGGAAAATAACAAGCAGCGGTTCAAAACTCGGCCGTAGGTGCCTGAACCCTTGTGCGCACCACCCACGCGTCGCGGTAACCCCGGTCTCTGACTTTTTCGAGTAATTCATTGGCCTCAAAGCGGGTCACACAATCACCCAAACGCACTTTCCAGAGGGGATTGTCATATTCAATATAAACATTGACGCTGAAAAGCATGAGCGCCTCCCTCCTCTCCAAAAGCGCTTCCTTTTCATCCCGTGAGGAAAATATCTGAATACGAAAACCAGACACCTTATCCGGTCCTGAAACTTGCTCGTCGCCGGTCTTCTTCTGCAGTATTTCATCGACAGAAACGGGCTTTTTGGTCTCTTGGCCGGTTGAATCAATTACAAATTTATAATCCGGTAATGATAAAGGATCAAAGTCCTCCACCATCTCAGAAGCCTGCTCGGGGGTCTGTTCGGGAGGTTGTACAATAGCGGCATTCTGGACCGCCTGCTGACCTGCACAGGCAACCAGGAGCGCACAGGCAGCAATCCACAGTTTCTTCATATTATCCTCAATTTTTTGTTTTGCCATTTTAAAAAATAGTGCGGTCAAAAGCAATAAAAAAAAAAGAAACGGAAAAATTCCTTGATTTTAATTTATAGGAATTGTATACTATGTAGCATTTTTTGTAAACTCTAAAAACACAAAATTAAAATTGTGAACGTTATGTTGCAAACACAACAATGGGCAGATCGGCAATTTTTCAGGACGTTGAATAGGGCCCGGATCACATAATTTACCTCAATACCCGAGGTCTACCTTCAACGCCTGTTAGTCTCAATAGATTAACAGGTTTTTTTTTACCCCTGTGTCCTGATTTCCTTTTCCCGCCGTTTTTTCTAGCCCGTAACATTAAAACCGCAACAACGATATAAACAGCAACATTTATATAGATGGGAGGTTGTTATGAAAACAGCACCTTGGCAAATCGTAAAAAAAGAACCCCAACACCCTCTGGTGGACGTAGAGGAGCCCAATCTCTGGCGGGATATGTTCCCATACTCCGAGGTTCCCAAAACGGTTTTTGACGGAGAGGTGGTTGACGTGGAACCGGCACCCGATATATGGATGACCGACACAACCTTTCGTGACGGACAGCAGGCACGCCCTCCTTATACACTGGAACAGGTGTCCAAATTATTCGATCTCATTCACCGCCTGTCCGGCCCCAATGGTATTATCCGTCAATCGGAATTTTTCATCTATTCCGAAAAGGACCGCGAGATGCTCGAGGAGGTTCGAAACAAGGGCTATAAATATCCACAGGTGACTTCGTGGATCAGGGCGAATCCCAAGGATTTTGAACTGGTGAAAAAGGTCGGAATCGAGGAAACGGGTCTTTTGACGTCCATTTCCGACTATCATATTTTTATGAAATTCAAAAAAACCAGACGTCAGGTGCTGGATGCATTTATGCAGGTGGTACAGGCTGCAGCGGAAGCCGGACTCAAGGCGATCAGATGCCATTATGAAGATGTTACACGGGCCGATTTCTGGGGTACCGTGGTTCCGTTTACGGAACAATTGATGAATTTCCAGGAAAAGTCCGGCCTGAAAATCAAGATCCGACTCTGCGATACAATGGGATATGCACTGCCCTATCCGGGTGTTGCACTTCCGCGTTCCATCAGAAAAATCGTACATTATTTAAAGAGAGAATTCGGCATTCCGCCGGAACAACTGGAATGGCACGGCCACAACGACTTTCACAAAGTGCATATCAATTCCATCACCGCGTGGCTTTCAGGTGTTGCCTCGGTGAATTCGACAATACTTGGCTTCGGTGAAAGGACCGGTAATTCTCCCATGGAAGCGTTGGCTATTGAGTATGCCTCACTGACAGGCAGTACAAACGGAATGGATTTGACCGCTATAACCGATATTGCCGATTATATGCGGGAAATCGGCACCGAGATCGCGCCGAATTTTCCGTTTGTTGGTTCCAAATTTAACGTGACGATGGCCGGTATTCATGCAGACGGCGTCATAAAAAATGAAGAAATTTACAATATTTTTGATACGGCAAAAATCTTAAACAGGCCACTGGGCGTCAACCTGACGGACAGATCAGGTATCGCCGGTGTCGGATTTTGGATCAACCAGCAGTTGAAAAAAATGGGCAAGCCCATTGTAGACAAACGCGATCCGCGGGTGGCCAAAGTATACGATTGGGTCGATCAGCAGTATGAACAAGGACGGGTAACATCCATTTCGTATGAAGAGATGATGGTGCAGTTTAAAATGTATTTTCCGGAATTATTTAAGTAGATATGGCACAATCGGATTCCTATAACAACCGCTTGCTCGAAAACAATATAAAAAGTGAGTCCAATAATAATTCGCAGGTGGACTGCCTTTTTGTATACGGCTCGCTAAAAAACGACATGAACGTACAGCTGGTTGTCGGTGAGTCGTTAAAATCCGAGCCCGCCATTCTTTTGAATCACAGAAAAATTACCCCCAAAGGTGGATTCCCTCTCGCCGTGCCCTGGCAGGGAAACAAGATCGAAGGGCTGGTTTTATACGGCCTCACGCCGCAAATTATCGAAAAACTGGATGAATACGAGGCGGAAGGAAAAATGTTCATCCGGAAAATCGCTACCGTGAAAATCGGAAATGCGACGAAAAAGGCTTTTGTTTACGTTGGCCAGCCAAAAATTTTTAAAACCTATTTTGACAACGGATTCGAGCAACGGGACAGGATCGAAAAATTTGTCGAAAAAAGCGTCGACCGTTATCTGGAGGACAAACCGGAACGAGAACTGGTACTGGACAGGGAATCACTTCCTCTTCGCGTGACAAGAGAGTTACTGTCCGAGCAGGTACACAGTTTACTCTATCAATATTTTCGCGATAACGGTCTGCCGCGTTTTATCATCAAGCACGAAATCGAGCAGGCCAGTATCCCGACACTGGATTGGCTGCGCAACGATACCGAGGCGCAAAAATACGCGGACAATTATATCTCCATGGCGGTTAAATTTATGATCTTCAACCAACTGGAAGAAAAATACCGGCATGAATATAAATCCCAGGTCAAGGTATCGGATGCCTATTATATGCATACCCTGTCGTCATTGATGGCGCTTAAAACCATTGTCGATCAATATCAGCAGGTTCAGCTGGCACTCCTTGAGATGGGAATCGACCATTACGATAAAACGCTCATGTACACCGATTATGCGGTGGCGGCCATTTTTATTGCAGATGAGCTGTTTCAGAAATCGCGTGCCGACAAGATCGTGGATTGGGTGCAAAGAAATCGTCATGTGGGTGTATCCACCCTGGGCGCAGAGCTTGAATTTTCCAATTTAGGAGTTCTGGCAACCAAATCGGAGGCGGGACAGGACCCGACATACGATGACTTTTATTATTTCTATGATTTTGATCTAATGCGGCGCGGCTGGAAACTGGGCGCGCATGTGGATGACCACGGATTCCTCACGTCTGCGGATATCCGCACGCGGGGATTCCTGGAATTGGCTTTCGGCAGATACAAACTGCTTGGAGATGTTTCCAAACCGGCAACCCAGGATCCGTGGGTTCTTTCCAAGTTGATCGAACTGGCCATTCGTTTTATCGAAATCAAGCCCCACAGCCTGCATATCAGTATCGGCACCACATCGAGTACAAAATTTAACGTATTAAAAGATCCGGATCACCTGCTGTGCCTGCTATTACTGGGTGGAGACCTTCGCCAGGATTCGAACGGTGTTTTGAGGGAAATGCGCATCTTTCGCAATGAAATTTATGTCAAAGACGTGGGTTTTTTTATATCACGTCTTAACAAGCACCACAAAAATCCCGATGACAACGCATGGACACCGGTAGTGGAATATCAATTCCCACGGTTAAAATACGATTATGACTATCAACCGTTGCTCATGGCGTTAAAAGGATTTCAGCTCGAGGCGAATCCTTATCCGTTTAAAAACTGTAAAAACTGTCCCTGTGAGGAACTCTATAAAGACATCGAGGTCGATTTAGTAAATTGGGCGACACATCCCACACCGGTATCGACGTCAAGCATCAACGAGTTCCTGCGGGTTGTGGAAAAAGGTTTGGAAAAAGAAACAAAAAAACTCGACGGAAATTACACAAAATACTGTCAGCGAATTTTGGGACGAATCGAGGAACAATTAAAACGTAGAAACAAACGCATCAAGGTTCAGGATATCTATGCCAAATCAAGACCTGATTCAAACGATTAAGGATCACAAAGACGAACTCATTAACAATATCTGCAACAGGTTACAAAACCTGACCGCGTCGCATTATGAGACCATTGATTTTGAGAGCCATGAGGAACGGGAGAAGGCGGTGCTCCATTCATTGCTGGAAAGCCTCAAGGCATCCAATACAAAAGTTTTTATCCAATATCTGCAGCGAATAGCCAGCATCCGGTCTGCAGAGGGTTATACACTCGCCGAAGTGCAAAAAGCAGTGAGAATTTTTGAAGAGGAATTATGGGCGATTCTTATCAAATATCAGCCGGTGAACGAACGGCTGGTGAACATGCTGGTGATTTGCAATGAATTTTTCGGTGAGGCAAAAGACAATCTCGCCCAGGTTTATATGGCTCAAATTCA
>JAFGEC010000439.1 GCA_016931775.1 Candidatus Zhuqueibacterota bacterium
GACGTTTTGGGCAACTGGAACGGTCAGTCTAGTGCGCCCATTCCGCCGCCTCTCCCGGCTTTTTCCAATGGGCTCATCATTACGATCACTGACGGTATTTTCCCCATTATTACGGATGTGATGACGGTCGATGCGAATTATGCAACGGAACAGGCTTCAGGAGGAGCTTCGGGATGGGGATATCTGGATTATGTGGATGTCACTTTTGACCATCAGATGAATACCGCAAGACCAAGTACGGCAGGTTTTAATATAACAGGTCGCGGCATTGCCAGCATTGCCGGTGCCGGTGTATGGATTAATAACACAACAATGCGCATACCCCTGGTGGCAACGGTACCCAAAAAGGCCAATACGGGTGTCATACCCTATGTCACCTATGCCAATGCTGGTGATCCTTTTGGTATGGAAGCGACAAATGGTGGCGATGCGGAAGACCTGCTGCTCAGTGATACTTACACGTCGGGCAACAACGGGTTGGCGGTTGCGATTATCGATGGCGCCGGACCGGCGGTTATATACGCCATTACGGCAGGCTATCGCCGGATTCGAGTCGCTTTTAGTGAATTTGTCAATACTTCAGGATGGCCGAGCAATGTGGGTAATTCCACCATACCTAACCGTTTTAAATGGTTTGTAGGTACGGTCATTAGTGACCAGAATACAACAAAAATTTACTTTACCGGATTATCCCCAACAAGACGCGATAGTGTCGTTTACCTGAATCATACCGGATTTCAATGGGCGAAAACCGACAGCGGTGGTATAAACTTTTTTATGCCCGGTCTTGTTTTGGACGCCAACAACGTTCCCAACGACCAATGGGACAATGATAATACTTTATTGGGATTGGCATTGTCGGGTTCGGACGTGCGCATTCATGCCGATAATATTCCACCCATCTTGCTCGCATTGCAAACCCAGGACTTTAATTTAAATGGAAAAATCGATCATTACCGTTGCGTGTTTGACGATCTTTCGCCTATTTTCCCGATAAAATCCTTTCATCCAGCCAACTGGACCATCACCGGCTACGATGGGCCGAAGCAAAATTTGATGGTGGATTTAAATGTTTATAATCCGCTTCATGCCAACTATCGGCCGGGGGCGATAAATGCCTTCGGAGATACGGTTGAGGCGTATATACAGTATAATGAGACAACCGGTAACGGTCCCGAGGAAACGCCTCACGGCGGTGACACCGGAGATGTGCCGGATGTCAATGTCAATACAGCCAATGGTTTCGCTGATTGGGCCGATAATGTGATGGCTGCGCTGCCAAACGGATTGTCAATTGAAATGGACCGCGCCGGTCCGGCTATTATGCGGGCCGAAACAATTACGACAACCGATGTGCTGGCTTATATAAGCGAACTGGTAATGTCCAGCTCGATTGCTCCCGGTGATTTCTTTCTGGACATGGGAGGCTATGGGGTCGGCTGGCTGATCCTTAAAACAGCGCAAATAAATCCAGGTATCGTAAAAATAACAGCGCAGGATCAAACTTATTGGCTCCCGGAACAAACCGGTGTACTCTCGTTTTCAGGACAAAATGTTGTAACCGACGATATAACCGGCCCTGATAACGGCAATTTGCAGGTTGGTTTAATTCCGGTAAATGATCACGCCGCCAGCCAGTTTGATGTCAACCTGGCCATTCCCGGGAATGTCATCCGCGGCGTACCGTTTCAATTTGAAGTTATTGCCCGTGACAGTCGAGGCAATGTGGATACCAACTTTCCCGAGGCTGTATATATTTCAAGTAATCTGACCCAAAACGAGATCGATTTACCAAACGGTGCACAAAACCTGGAAGACGGAATCGGCTATTTTCATGCAACCTGCTGGATTAAAACGGAAAATTTAAAATTGATCGTTTCGGTAAATAGCGACCGCTATGCACGATACAGGGGTGAATCTGCTCCTTTTGTCGTTGTCGACGAGCAGGTTGACGGTCCGGATACCCTGATCGTTCGGGATTATCTTGGAGCCGACGGCGAAGGCGACCAGGGCGGATATGTTGAACTTGTTTTTGACTATTCCGACAACCATCCCGGTTTCGGCGCAGATCGAAGCATTGATTATTACCAGATCTATCGTGAGGTAAAGGGCGAAGTCTTTCACTGGGGCTCTACGATCGAGGCAACGGATACCACGGGAACGCATGCTGATTCTTTGCGGCTTGTGGTCTGGACCGGTGATAATATTCAATCACGATTTTGGGTTCGAGCCGTATGGGATCCGCAATGGCCGGGTGCACACGGAATGAATCCGACTCAAAATACACAACATTTGGCGCCGCCCAGTGATGCAAATCTCCAGTACGTGCATGCACCGGTTTTAATTCGCAGCCAGGGACATACAATAGTCAACAAATCCGCCGGGATCCAAACAGAAGGCACCAACGATCAAATTACTTCCGGTTCAGCCATGGGCATCGGCCGGGCTGTTGATAATGTGGCACCGCTTGCACCGGCAAATCTGAAAGCACTCAAAGACGGCGTGGCCGCCAAGTTGAACTGGGATCCCGTGACCAAAGGTACAAACGGAACGCCTGAACTGTTCGATGTAAAATACGCCGTCTATTCTCATCCGACCAATGCATATTTTAATCCTGCGGTTGAGGGAACATTGGTGGCAACGACCCACGAAAATATATTCACATTAAACGACGGACTTTTAAAGGGTTTTTATTGTGTCAAGGCATTGGATAGTGACAATCAATCATCCCTTTCAAACCGTGTTGGTAAGTACGGTTATCAAATTATTACCAGTGAAAAGCCTGTTTACAATTATTTGTCGGTGCCTCTGGTACATTCCGTGATTAAAAATGCGAAGAGTCTAGCTCAGGATTTGGGTAACGGTTTTGACGCCTTGTACAAGCTCGATCCCGCAACCGGTGGTTATAGCATATACTATCTGCCCAGTCTGAATTTTGGGACAAACTTTAATTTACCCACCGGTTCACCGGTTATGGTATCTGCAGGTAAAAATGCACCGGACAGCTGGTTTTATACCGGTGATGTACCCGCTCAAAAGAGCGTCTGGTTTACACTTTTCAGAAGCGGCAGCAAAAACATATACAACGAAATATCACTGCCGTTGGACAGAACAGATATAACCAACGCCGATCAGCTGGCTAAGGATATCGGTGGTGTTGAAGTTGTATTAAAACTGGATCCGGAAAACGGAGGTTTTAGCAAATTCTGGCTGCCGGCAATTCACTATGGTGAAAATTTCAAAATTTTACCGGGTGAGCCGGTACTTATCAGCGTTAACGAATCAGCTCCTGAAGTATGGCCCATCTATGCGCCCATGCAGTCGGGAAATATCGGTTCAAACGAGGATTCCGAGTAGCCGGGTATTATTTACCAGGTACACGGAACAGAAAATAGAATTGGTAACCAGGAGGATATAATGATAAATCGAACATTTTTATTTATCGGACTCGTTTCGCTGATGGCTGTCAGTATGGCGAGTGCTCAGCTGTTGCCTCATATTGTGATGGGAACAGTTCAAAATCCCGACGGCTCAAAGCCGGATTCAGCTGAAGTTGAATTTCGCGGTTTTTTGAATAAATCTCCACAAGATACCTCTGCCAACGCACAATGTTCAGAGGGTGGAGGTTGGGCGATTGATGTGGTATTTGGTATCCCAAACAGTGACTGGAATGTTGGCGATACGCTGACGGTTCTGTTCTACTATGTGGGAGATCAAAGCGCATTTGCGGGTGAGGAATTTATTCTCACCTATAAAACGACAAATGTTTCGCCCGATAGTGTGACGACACCTATCGTTTTACCTGTTGAACTGTCGACATTTAACGCTCAGGTTGTGAATGGTTCGATCTCGGAAAGTGTGCTACTAGCGTGGAATACAGCCGGAGAAACAAATAATTATGGATTTAACGTCGAAAAAAGCAGTGACGGCAAGGTTTTTGAAAAGGTGGGCTTTGTTGCCGGTGCGGGTTCGACGAATACGGCAAAGCACTATGAATTTATGGATGAAAATGTAACAATCGGGGAATATTACTATCGGCTCAAACAAATCGATTATGGCGGACGTTTAAATTATTCCGATGTCATTGAGGTTGAAGTACAGGCACCAACAAGATTTGAATTGAGTCAAAATTTCCCCAATCCTTTTAATCCAAAAACGGATATAGTCTTCCGTTTGAAAAAGGATATAAAAGTCAATATCACGGTTTACGATATTCTTGGCCGCAGGGTTGCGACGATAGTGGACCGGGATATGACTGCGGGCTCGCATCGGATCACTTTTAACGGAGCGGAATTGCCATCCGGCACCTATTTCTGCCGTATGACCGCCGGAGATTTTCGTGAGGTTAAAAAGATGTTGCTGTTAAAGTAAAACTTTTTTTCTTTAAAAAATCCCGACATATTTTAATATGCCGGGATTTTTTTTGTAACGAAATAACCCCTTCATGTCATATCTATATAAAAGCCGATTGATTATAATTCGAAACTTTTATGCCAGAATTACGTTTTTTAAGTTAAAAAGCGCCAAAATTTGCAGGAGAGTGTTATGAGCGAAGAAAATTTATTGCCGGATCAAAATGGACCAAAAATGGCTCCGATTGCACGAATAATAAATGTATTCATTTCACCGGATGAAACATTTCACTCGGTGAAGAAAAAATCCTCATGGTTGTTGCCTGTTATCCTTATTGTTATAATGTCAATTGTTACCGGTATTATAACGGCGCCGATTGGACAAAAGATACAGATGACACAAACGGAACAATCATTCCGGGAGAAAGGTGTTCCTCAAGAACAACAGGACCAAATTTTGAAATATTTTGAAAAGTATGGATTTGCCATCTATCTAGTCGGTATTGGTTTCCAGGCTGTTATGGGTGTAGGTGTTATTGCTATTTTTAGCCTGATTATGTTGTTTTTTGCAAATGTTGTTTACAAGGCCCAAGCAAAATTTTTACAATTGTTTGAACTCGCAGCTCTTTCCTGGCTTATAATGACATTGGGTGGTTTAGTCAAGTCCCCCATTATACGATTTAGAGAGACTTTGGACGTGCAATTTGGTCTTGCAGCATTGACCCCGAGTATAAGCAAAACAAGTTTTTTATATTCTTTGTTGACTCAGGTAGATATTTTTAATATTTGGACTGCGGCGGTTTTTACACTTGGTTTTGCTATTATTTGCTCAAAAAAAACTTATACTGTCCTGCCTGTAGTAATACCGGTTTGGCTTATTTACTTTCTCGGTATTGCATTTATGCTTTTTAAATCAAAAGTTTTTGCCATATAACACAAACCCTGGTAACCGGAGAATAAAAATGAAAAAATGGATTGGACTTTTTATCGCTTTATTTTTTATGAATTATGCTCAATCGCAGGATGTATTAAGCCTGAAAGATTGTATAAAAATCGCATTGGAAAACAATTCGCAATTGAGAACCGCTGGTTATACGGTCGAGAGATCAAAACTCGACATGGTCTCCGCCAGAGCAAATTTATTACCCCGTATTAATTCTTCTTTCGGCTCCTCACGAAGTAAATTGGATCAAACACAGCGAATCACCGAGGAAGGTATTTTAATTCCGGCAATTTCACAGACCAGCGAATCCCATTATGCACAAGTGAACCTGACACAAAATATTTTTGATTTTGGACGTTCTTTTAATGCTGTCAAACAGGCCAACGCTTTGAAAAACGCCTCCCAGCATTCGTTATTGAATACCAGAATGTATGTGATTATGAATGTAAAGTCGGCCTACTATGAGTTGCTTAAAGCCTACCGCCTTGAGGGAGTGTACCAGGAGGCCGTCGATCTGGCTCAAGAACAGGTCAGACGCACTGAGACCATGCTGGAGATTGGCTTGGCTTCGCAAGCGGAAGTATACCAGGCAAAGGTTAACCTGGGTAGCAATAAATTAAATCTGATCAACCAGAAAAACCTTGTAGAGATTGCCAAAGCAAACCTCAACAACGCGCTGGGCTGGCGTCCCGATACGCTCATTGAGATCGAAAAAGATGAGACCGAACCGCTGCTGCCTGAATACACATTTGAGGAGGCGATAAAAATAGCACTTGAAAATAATGAAGAAATCAAAGCCATGCAATTGGAAGTCGAAGCAAATCTTTATGGCATCGGTGTCGCCCGGGGCCGGTATTTTCCATCGATTGGCGGGCAGCTCACTTACAGCCGTGGCAGTGATGATATCGACCGGGTTTATTCTTCGAATTTGGACCACGATTTTCGGACGACGATCGGTATCGGAATGAATTTGAATATTTTTAACGGATTTGCCGACAAGGCTGCCGTGCAGACTGCCAAAATCGGACATCAGGCTGCCCTTGAAAATCTGGCGGAATCGAAACGGACACTTGTCGCAGATGTCAAGCAGTACTTTTTACAGTTGGAGGCCTATCGGGATATTCTGGAAATCAACCAGCAGAATATCGAGGCCGCCCAGGAGAACCTGAGATTACAGCAGGAAAAGCGGCGCGTTGGATCGGGAACGGAGTTGGATGTCACTCAGGCGCAGGTTGAATTGACCGATGCACAAAGTACCTATGTCCGTGCCGAGTACAGTTCAAAAATATCAAGTGCTCAGCTGGAAGCTGTTATGGGAATTATTAAAGAATAATAAAGGGCGAAAAGATGAGCAGAATGATTATTTTTGCTTTTATTTTATCCGGTCTGCTATGGACCGCTTGTGAAAAAACTGAAGGCGGCGGCAGCGGCAGTCTTGAACCCGGTACCGGTGATCCCGAAATTATCGAAGGATATATTTGCGGCTGGGTGTCGAACAATAGACCCGAAAAAATCGACAATTCTTTTGTGCAGGACGAACGGGTCTATTTATGGCTCAGCTGGGGAAATGTTACCGGTAAACACACTGTTCGGGTGATCTGGCTGGATCCTGAGGATGATGTTGTTTCAGATCAGGAGGAATCATTTAACTCAAAAACAGGCAAAACCATCACGCATTTTTATATTGATACCACATCGACGGCTCCAGTGGGCCGGTGGATTGCAGAGGTTCACATAGATGGAAAATTTGTGTGCAGTTATGCGTTTTGGATGTATGAAGAATAGTAGAAACGGCGAGAATTGATTGGAGATTATTTATGGCAAAAAGCAAAAAAAAGGTGATTTGGGGCCTGGTTATTCTGGTAGTTATCGTGGCTTTGGTAGCGGTACAATTGTCAAAAGGTCGGGAAAATTATATTGACGTCACCACAGCAGAGGTTAAACGAGGTCATATTACCAAAACCGTTTCCGGATCGGGGACCATTCAGCCTGAAATCGATGTGGATATTTCTGCGCGTATTTCAGGTGAAATTATTAGTATACATGTTGAAGAGGGTGATCTGGTTAAAAAAGGACAACTCCTTGTTGAACTGGATCGTCAGCGATGCGAGGCCAGCGTGGAACAAGCCGAGTCACAGCTGCTTTCGGCCAAGGCCAATCTTAAAAAGAGTGAAGCGGATTATAAGCGAAACAGCGATTTGTTTGAACAAAAATTGTCATCACAAGCCGATTTGGATGCTATTGAAGCGCAAAAACTGTCGGCTCAAAGTCAGGTTCAGCAGGCGAGTGCGTATCTTAAACAAGCGCGCGATGATCTGGCCAAAACACGTCTGGTCTCACCGATAAACGGGACGGTAACAAAACTGTTCAAAGAAACCGGAGAAATCGCGGTCGGTTCGGAATTTCAGGCCGACCCGATCATGACGGTGTCCGATTTAAATCTTATCGAAGTTCTTACTGAAATTGATGAAAACGATGTGGTCAATGTGGAGCTTGGTGATTCGGCGAAAATCGAAGTCGATGCATTGCCGGATACAAATTTTATCGGTCTTGTTTCCGAGATTGCCCATTCTGCAACAATACGAAACCGAGGGACTCAGGAACAGGTGACTAACTTTGAGGTTAAAATTGCCGTTCTCAATCCTGGCGACAAGTTAAGGCCCGGAATGTCATCCACAGTTGATATCAGCACGGAAACACATAAAAATTGTCTTTATGTGCCGATACAATGTGTTACGGTTCGAGACGTGTCGGCAAAAACCGATTCCTCCGCAGACGCGGAAGCCGATAACGCCGAAACCGATTCCACGGCAGACGTATCCGAATCCGAATCGGAAAAAGAACTAAAAGAAGTTGTCTTCGTGGTTAATGACGGCAAAGCGACACAGGTACAGGTTGAAATCGGTATAAGTGATGATACCAATATAGAAATTAAAAGCGGATTGGAAGAGGGTCAAAAAGTCGTTTCGGGAAGTTACAGAGTATTGTCCAAAGATTTGAAGGACGGTAGTGCCGTTAAAGACAAAAAAGCAGAAAAAAAGCAAGATGAAGAAAAATCTGAATAAGAAAGGATAGCGGAATGTTGATCGGACTTACAGATATTAAAAAAATATATGAGGTTGGCACGGTAAAAGTACCAGCCCTTAAAAATATCGATCTGAAAATAGGACGGAATGAATACGTCGCAATAATGGGTCCGTCCGGTTCAGGAAAATCGACTTTGATGAATATCATCGGATGCCTTGATACCCCTACTGACGGAACGTACTTGTTGAACGGTACGAATGTCAGCGAGATGAGTGACAATCAACTGGCCGAGATAAGAAACAGGGAGATCGGGTTTGTCTTTCAAACTTTTAATTTATTGCCACGTGCGTCTGCTCTGCATAATGTAGAATTGCCGCTCATTTATAACGGCACATCGGCATCAAATCGAAAAAAACTGGCTACAGTAGCCCTGGAAAAAGTGGGTTTAGCTGACCGAATGAATCATAAACCCAACGAGTTGTCCGGTGGTCAGCGCCAGCGTGTAGCGATTGCCAGAGCACTGGTTAACAATCCATCAATAATTCTCGCTGACGAACCGACAGGTAACCTGGATAGTAAAACCGGCGAAGAGATTATGGAAATATTTGAAACCCTTCATGATTCCGGCAACACTATCGTTTTGGTGACTCATGAAGAATATATCGCAGAGCATTCGGATCGTATTATTCGATTGCGTGACGGTCTTGTTGAGCGAGATGAAGCTTCTGTGAACTAGAAAAAAGGTGAAAATGCGAATTTTTATTTACATATGGGAAGGCATCAGAATTGCCTTTGAAGCATTAAAAAGTTACAAGCTTCGGTCGGTATTGACGACATTGGGTATCATCATCGGTGTAATGACTGTGATTACCATTGTTGCCCTCGTTCAGGGATTGAACAAAGCGTTTACCGAGCAGATTTCGGCCATCGGAACGGATACACTTCATATTGACAAATATCCATGGATGGCCGGTGAAAAATGGTTTGAGTACCGGAACAGGCGAAACATCACACTCGAAGATGCTATCAAAGTCAAACAAATGGCGAAACTTGCAGTCGGCGTTACACCGGCACTGTATACACGCCGAGTCGTAAAATACCGGGATAAAACACTCGAGGGAGTAACAATTGTGGGTACGACCGAGGATTATATTATAACGTCGAATACGTACCCGGAATTCGGACGTTTTTTAATGAAAGGTGATGTTGATTACCGGCGGCCGATTTGTGTTTTAGGCTGGGAAGTGTCCCAAAAACTGTTTCCCAACACGGATCCGATGGGTAAGAGAGTCAGTATTAGCGGCCGCAAATTCCGAGTTGTGGGGATTATCGAGAAAAAAGGCAAAATGTTTGATGAAAATATGGACACCTATGCTTATGTGCCGATCGGCAATTTTCAGGCTGCTTTTGGTGCTCGATGGCGTTCTGTGGGTATTCAGGTGAAAGTTAAATCTCCAGAGGTCATGGAAGACGCTGAAATTGAGCTGACAGGTATAATGCGGCGTATCCGTGGCCTTGAACCCGGCGAAAAAGATGATTTTTCCATCAATAAACAGAGTATGTTGATGGATATGTATAAAAAATTGACGACCGTATTATGGGCTGTGGCAATAGGCGTTGGCTCCATTTCACTGCTGGTCGGCGGTATCGGAATTATGAATATTTTACTGGTGTCTGTGACCGAAAGAACGCGGGAAATAGGAGTCCGTAAAGCGCTGGGGGCACGTAGATTGGATATTATGGTTCAGTTTTTAATCGAATCGATGATGATTTGTGCCGTTGGTGTGACGTGCGGAATTTTGCTTGCCGTCGGTCTGGCTGAATTGGTTGCAGCAACAACACCATTACCGGCTGCGATTACACCTTGGGTTGCTTTTCTTGGCCTGGGATTTGTTGTGACTATAGGATTATTTTTCGGTATTTATCCTGCCAGTAAAGCGGCCAAACTAAATCCTATTGAAGCATTACGTTACGAGTAAGAAGGATAATTTTTGTGAATATCGGTGAAAGTGTAAATATTGCTCTGACGGCCATTCGGGCGAATAAAATGCGATCGATTTTAACTCTGATCGGTATTATCATCGGTGTTATGACGATCATTGCAATGCAGTCATTGATAACCGGATTGAGGAACAGCATTAATCAACAGGTTACCATACTTGGATCAAATGTTTTTCAGGTGCAGAAATATCCGGCGATTCAGACGGGCCAATTGGATAAAAAATACAGAAACCGCAAGGATATCACTCTTGAACAGGCATTGGCTGTGAAAAAAAATGTAACCAGTGCAAAAGCAGTCGGAGCCGAAGTCAATACGTGGGGACGCACAATCGTTTATAAAGATAAAAAAACAACTCCCAATGTTTTAGTGTTCGGTACCACGCCGGAGTTTTTAACCAATAACGGCTACGAAATTGAAAACGGCAGGTTTTTAACAGAGCAGGATGTGCACTATAAAAATTCAAACGCTGTAATCGGTGTCGATGTCGTAGAAAAATTATTTCCAAATGAAAATCCCATTGGGCGCGATGTTAAAATGGACGGCCAGCGATACCAGGTGATCGGTGTTTTTGAAAAGAAAGGCCAGGTTTTAGGCAACAGTCTGGATAATGTTGTGGTTATGCCCATCACGCGCTTTGAAAAACAGTTCGGAAAATGGCGGTCGGTGAGTATACTCGTTCAATCCTATACAAGCGAAACATATCAGGAGACACTGGACCAAACAATTGGGGTTCTTCGGGCTGTTCGCAAAGTACCTTTTGGTGAGGATAATGATTTTGAGATTTTTACCAATGATACCCTCATTGACTTTTTTGATAATCTTACAAAATACGTTCGAATTGTCGCCATTGCGATTGCATCGATCTCTCTTTTGGTGGCAGGTGTCGGTATTATGAATATCATGCTGGTCTCCGTAACGGAGCGTACGCGTGAGATTGGGATACGCAAATCCCTCGGTGCGAAAAAACGCGATATTCTTTGGCAGTTTCTTATTGAAGCAATTGTGTTGAGTGAATTTGGTGGTATCATCGGGATAATAATTGGATTAGGGATTGGTAAATTGGTTGAATCTATTACACCGGTACCTGCCGATGTACCTTTTGGGACCGTCATTTTTGGGCTGGTATTTTGCTCGGGAGTAGGTATTCTGTTTGGCGTTTATCCCGCACTGAAAGCCGCCCGAATGGATCCCATTGAAGCGTTAGGATTTGAATAATTACTTGAGACTATGTTGGAGGCATTATGGAAATCGCAGAAAAATATGAAGACAATTCGCTTGTCCTTGAATTGTCTGGTGACCTCATGGGAGGTGCCGATTCTGAAAAATTTAGGGCAGTCATTGATAAAGCCATTCGAAATGAGAATGTTTTTGTGGTCGTTGATTTAGCGCAAGTTTCCTGGATGAATAGTTCGGGACTGGGTATGCTGATCAGCGCCTTGACGAGCCTTCGAAGTGCCGGTGGTGATTTAGTTCTGGCCAGTTTATCCGAACGACTCAGACGGCCCATTCAGATAACAAAACTGGATTCGGTTTTTCAGGAATTTGAAACAGTTTCTGATGCTATTGCATCGAACGCCAAAATGTGAATCAGATAAGGAGAATTCAATGTCACAGTATTCCAGAGAACAGGTGCTTGAAAAAATAAAGTCCGGTGAAACACTCGCAGGTGCAGATCTCTCTGGTATTGACTTGTCATACGAAACGTTAAAGGGTGTTGATTTTTCAGGCGCAAACCTTTGTGATGCTCGTCTGCAAAATTCAAATTTAGAAAGCTCCAATTTTACCGGTGCCAATCTTACCGAGGGTTTTTTATTTGGCTGTAATTTGCTTAAAGCGGTTCTTGATGATGCAAATCTTACAGAGACAAATCTTCAAGATAGTAACCTTCAAGACGCGAGTCTAAAAAATGCAAATATGTGCCACGTTGCCCTGCTTGGATCTAATTTGGAAAATGCGGATGCCCGTGGTGCGAATCTGACTCGGGCCCGGCTAAA
>JAFGEC010000440.1 GCA_016931775.1 Candidatus Zhuqueibacterota bacterium
AGAATCGGACTCGTCTCGTATTCAGATTTCGGCGTGCTTGAACGGAACCTGGACAGAGATTTTAATTCGATGAAGGATAAAATCTCAACATACCAGGCCAATGGTTATACCAACATCGGTGATGCCATTTTAAAAGCCACGACTCATTTGAACGCCGAATCGCCATCCAGAACAAAAAAGACGATCGTGTTACTGTCTGACGGCCAGGCCACAAAGCCCGGCTATGGTTTGCCGACAAATCCTACAGCTATCAATTATGCCATCTCTCAGGCCCGGAACGCTGCAAACTATAATATCAGAATTTATACCGTGAGTCTGGGTAACCAAACGGACATTAATTTGATGACCCAGATTGCGACGATAACAGGCGGAAGACACCATTATGCACCGACAACCGGCGATCTTTATGATATTTTTGAAGAAATTGCCGAACGAGTTCCCTCCAGTCTGATCGGTTGATTGTCTTTGTATTTATCGCGGAAGGTCAAGTGATCGAGCTGTTTTGGGAAAGTTTTCATTTAGTCTGGAAATTGATTTCGGCATCATTACTGCCGACCACAAAAAGCAAAACAACGGCGTATATTAACACGTATTCCCCTCCTCAATATACGCCGTTACTTTTTCCCACTCGTTCCCAAGCTCGGCTTTAAGCGGGAATATTTCCAGTTAATTCATCGGAAATTCATACGAATCACTAAAACATCGTCCCGGCAAGTGGCTTGGGAACGCGTTCCCGACGCTCATGCGTCACGTGAGAATGAGGGTGAGTAAATATCAATCATACCCGCCCCGAACACAGCACCTCACCTCTCCCCACTCGTTCCCAAGCTCGGCTTCAAGCGTGATTTTTCCTGATGGTTCGGTAGAAATTCAAACGAAACACTAAAAACTCGTCCCGGCAAGTGGCTTGGGAACGTGTTCCTGACGCTCCAGCGTCAGGGGGGGATAGGGGTGAGCAAAAATCAATCATACCCGCCCGAACGCAGCACCTCACCTCTCCCCACTCGTTCCCAAGCCCGGCTTAAAGCGGGAATTTTTCCGGATAGTTCATTAGAAATTCATACGAATCACTAAAACTTCGTCCCAGTAGGTGGCTTGGGAACATGTTCCTGACGCTCCAGCGTCAGGGGGGGATAGGGGTGAGCAAAAATCAACCATACCCGCCCCGAACGCAGCATCTCTTCTCTCCCCACAAACATAAAAGATTGACATTCACGCTGGATTTGCGTATAATCTTCCATGCAAAAACCTGTAACATCCGGGAGGCGGTTTTGAAAAAATCCGGTAACAATGTGGAACTGATTTGTCGGATACCGTAACTCATACCCTTTTTTAATAAAACCGTACGGCTGCATAATTTTCATGCAAAACTTGGTGGAAAAAATCGCCGTGAATATCCGTACCTTGGTCTGTTTCAAGGAGATATCTTATGAAACGCCGCACTTTTATGAAAACATTATCCGCAGCAACATTATCATGGGCAATGGCGGGCTGTCGTCCACCCAAACAGCAAAAACCCAATATTCTTTTTTGTATCGCCGACGACGCCTCTTATCCCCATATGGGCGCTTACGGATGTAAATGGATCAAAACACCGGCCTTCGATCGGGTGGCGAAAGAAGGGATACTGTTTACCAACGCCTATACACCGAATGCAAAATGTGCGCCTTCGAGAGCGAGTATTCTTACCGGCCGAAACTCGTGGCAACTGGAACAGGCGGCCAATCACTGGTGTTATTTTCCGGAAAAATTTAAAACCTATGCAGAAGTGTTGAGCGAAAGCGGATATTTTGTGGGATATACAGCCAAAGGCTGGGCGCCGGGCGTCGCCTTGGACAGAGACGGACAAAAACGACCTTTGACGGGAACAGCCTTTGACGACAGGAAAACCATGCCGCCGGCGGAGCATATCAATACAAATGACTATGCGGAAAACTTTAAAGATTTTCTAAATGCCCGTAAGCGAAACATACCGTTTTGTTTCTGGTACGGCAGTACGGAACCACACCGAGCCTATGAATACGCTGCGGGTGTAAAAAAAACAGGTAAAAAAATCTCAGAGATCGACCGCGTTTTTGAATTCTGGCCGGACAATGAAAAGGTACGGACGGATTTGCTGGATTACGCTTTTGAAATTGAATGGTTCGACCAACATCTGATAAAAATGCTGGAAACCCTGGAGGAAACAGGCGAGTTGGATAACACACTTGTGGTGGTGACGGCGGATAACGGCATGCCGTTTCCCAGGGTTAAGGGCCAGGTTTACGAAGCTTCCAACCATCTACCGCTTGCTATAATGTGGAAAAACGGCATCAAACATCCGGGACGGGTAGTCGAAAATTTTGTCAGTTTTATCGACTTTGCGCCCACTTTCCTTGAACTGGCCGGAGTGGATCATCAGGCTGCCGGTATGCAGCCGATCCAGGGAAAAAGTCTGACAGATATATTTAGATCGGCAAAAGAAAACATCGTCGATCCGCAACGCGACCATGTTCTCATCGGTAAGGAACGTCATGACATAGGCAGGCCGAACGACGAAGGATATCCCATACGCGGCATCGTAAAGGGTGTTTTTTTATACATCCACAACTTTGAAATCTCCCGCTGGCCTGCCTGTAATCCTGAAACCGGCTACCTGAATGTGGACGGCAGCCCGACAAAAACCGAATGTATTTTATCGCGAATCCGGCCGGGACAGCGGAAATACTGGGAGTGGTCATTCGGCAAACGGCCGCAGGAGGAATTGTACGACATAAAAAAAGATCCTGATTGTGTGAAAAATCTGGCTGAAAATGAAGCATATGCCGGCATAAAAAAACAGCTCAAAGATCAACTTTTTACCGAGCTCAAACAGCAGGGCGATCCGCGCATGTTCGGCAATGGACATATTTTTGATGAATATTTATACTCGGATATACGGCACCGGGGCTTTTATGAAAAATTTAAACGAGGTGAAAAACTGGATGCAGGCTGGGTGAACGAATCCGATTTTGAAAAGGATTTTGAGTAAAACCAGCTGCTTCGATTATAATAAATTAAAAATGCAAATCCGAAAACCGGGGTTATTTTTGTAATAGTGATCTATTGTTGCAGCCGGCGAAATCTAATTTTAGCAAATTCGAAATGATATTTTAGAGACAAGAATATTTTAAATGTTGGAAGAAATCCTATTCTTTCTCCATTTTATCATACCAATTGAACTTGAGAAAAATCGAAGTGACAAGCAAGAACACAGCCGTCAGTCCAACCGATGAAAAATCCTTGATCACAAGATAAACCGGAATGATCATCAGCATCAGTTGCCAAACGATACCGACAAGTACATTCACCATATCACGCTTAAAACGTCGATTAGGCATAAAGTGCGCGTCCTGTGCTATTACCTTTTCACGAATCGGCTTCCAAAATCCCCATGGACGTACGGTTTTGTAAAATCTCATGAGAATTTTTTCATCATCCGGCGGTGTAAGCAAACTGATAATAATGGACGCAGCGGCGCTGACACCCAGAATAGCCGGAAACACCGCGAGATTGAGTTCCAGGCCGAATAAAAGGTTGGTGTTGGGAAAAAGTACCGGGATTGCAATCGCGGTTGCCATACCGGCCACCATGCCGCCAAAATAACCCCGCCCGTTAAAACGCCACCAGTACCATTTTAACACATTTGGCGCCGTATATCCGCCCCACAAGCCGCCGACAATCCATTGTGTAATTGTATGAATGGATTCGATCATGTACCCGAAACCAATGCCCACGGCCACCAGTACGATTGACGCAAGGTAACTCATCCACACATATCTCTTTGCAGGAGAATTTGAGCTGATATAGCGACGGTAAATATCGTTGACAATGTACGAGGCACCACAGTTCACCGTTCCGCTAAAGGTGCTCATAAAAGCCGACAGGAGACCGGCAATAACGAGACCCGCCATTCCGGCAGGGATAAATTTATTCAGAACAAACGGAAGTATCTGCTCAAAATCCACTGCGCTTCCCATAGCAACCAGGTCGGTTCTGAAAAACACCAATCCCAACACGACGATTCCGCTGACCATCAAATAACGTGGAAACATAAGCACAACAGTCACAAACCAGCTCATAAGACCGGCTTCTTTGGGACTTTTTGTCGCCAAAATACGCTGCATATCGTAATTGGGCGCCGGACCTGCCATACTGATGAGAAATCCTTTTATAAAAACCATCATCATAAAAATGGTAAACAGCGACCAGCCATCCGAGATGATACGCTCGTTCACTGCTGGAATGGTTTGAGACCAATCCAGATCAAATTTCCAGCCGAATGCAAGGCTTCTCCAGCCGTCAGGTATGACCGCGTTAATCTGCGCCGCACTGGTTCGTGACATAGCAACGGCAGCGATGGCAAAAGATGAAATGGTCATGATGGTAAACTGGAGGATATCGCTGACAAGAACACCGAACATACCGCCCAGAACCGTATAGACACTTGTAATACCCATAATGATAATGGCATAAGTCGCCGGTGTCAGATCCCACGGTAAAAAAATCTGCGAAAACTTGCCGATCCCCTGAAATGCATAGGCTAAAAACGCAATAGTACTGATAAGAGCAAAAATAACCACACTGATATCCGACAGTTTTGCACCCTTCTCATTGCCGAAACGTGTTCGAATCCATTCGGCACCGGTCATAACATTTGAACGGCGCAACCAGACAGAAAGAAAGACCATGAGAAAAACCTGATTAAAAACCGGCCACACCCAGGGAACAAATGCACCTTTCATGCCGTAGACAAAAGTCCAGGTCACAATCATCATGGTACCTGTTATGTCGAACATACCCGAGGCGTTGGCAACCCCCAAGAGATACCAGGGAACCCTATTCCCTCCCAGAAAATAGGATTTAATATTTTTTGAGGACACCTTTGCCAAAACCAGACCGGCGATTGTGGTAAGAACAAGGTAGGCAACAATGATGACGATATCGATTGTGGCAAGATTGATCATACATTCATCCTTTCTGTTATTGCCATTTTATAATCCACTCCCGGAAACCTTCTTATTACACACACCCACTTATTTTTCAAAAATAGCTTAAATATAAATTATTTGTTGGAAAAACGATAAAGGTAACTCAGATCAAAATTTACTGGTTTATATATTCTTTTAATCTAGCAAATTATTTCAAAAAATACAATTAATTTTTAGGTAAAACACTTTGATATTATATTAGAAAATATTACATTTATTTTCATGTTCCAAAACTAGAGGTGTGATTAATGAAAAACTATATTGTTCTCACTCTTACCGGCACCGATCGTATCGGACTGGTCGATCAAATTACAGATATTATTTTGAAAAACAAAGGCAATATCGAAGCCAGTAAAATGGCGCGTTTGGGAGGAGAATTTGCCATGCTGGCATTCATTTCCGTTCCCGAAAACAATAAGGACCACCTTTCACAAAAACTTTTGGGACTCAAAACCGAAGGTTTTTTAATAGTCGTCAAAGAAACCGGGCCGGGGCAGACTCAAAAATACCATGGCTGGTTGCCGTATAAACTGGATGTGCACGGTGCCGATCATGAGGGCATTATTCATCAGATTGCTCACGACCTGGCTCAAAAAGGCGTAAATATTGAAAGTATGGATACCGGCATGATCCAGGCCCCGATGAGCGGCACACCTCTTTTTTTCATGTCGGCCGTTGTGCTGGTCCCTCCTGCTCTTATTTTTCAACACCTGCGTGAAGGGCTGGAAAGGAGCAGCGATGAAGTGAATGTGAATTGTGAATTATCACCCTATAAAGGTTAGGGGGATGGTTTGTCGATAAAAAAAACCGGTATTGCGTGCGCCGGTAACTGGATTATCGACCGAACCAAGGTGATCGATGCCTATCCGGCCGAAAGCACACTGGCAAACATATTCACAGAAACACGCGGCGGTGGAGGATGTGCATATAACGTTATATTGAATTTGGCAAAATTTGATCCCCAACTTCCGCTTTGGGCGCTGGGTTGTATCGGTGACGATTCGGATGCTGAGTGGATTTTGGATGATTGCCGGCAATACAAAAATATAAATCTGGATTTTCTCGCTCGCACGACTTTGGCCCACACATCCTATACGGATGTTTATTGTGTGCAGAAAACCGGGAAAAGAACATTTTTTCACTATCGCGGCGCCAATGCGATGTTCGGCATCCAGCATGTAGATATCAACCGGTTAAAGGTATCGTTTTTTCACCTGGGATATTTGCTCCTTTTGGATACATTGGATAGCGAGGATCAAAAGTTCGGCCGCCAGAGCGCCCGTTTGCTGCATGATTTAAAAACACAAGGGATTCAAACATCCATCGACCTCGTTTCCGCACCCATCAAAGACTATGGCCCATATGTATTCCCGGCTTTACGGTATACGGATTATTGTATTATGAACGATTACGAAGCCGAGCATCTCACCGGAATCCAAATATACAAAGATACAAAAATTTCTAAATCCGGTTTAAAGAAAATCGGGGGTCAACTTTTTCACAAGGGCGTCGGGAATTTGGTCGTCGTTCATTTCCCCCAGGGCGCATATGCCCAAACTTCCGGCGGAAAAGAATATTTTCAACCTGCCCTCAATCTGCCCATGGAATTTATCGCCGGATCGACCGGCGCCGGTGATTCCTTTTGTGCCGGAATATTGTACGGTATTTATAATAATTGGCCGCTGGAGAAATCACTGCAATTTGCTGTTTGTGCCGGCGCCCAAAACCTGGGCAATGTGACGACAACGGGGGCGATAACGAACGCGGATGGTGTATTCGAATTATCAAAAAAATTTCCCTCACTAAAAGCCGGTAATATCTTTGGTTTATAAGGGCACTTCAAATCCCAAACTCAATGTCAGATTGTCAAAAATCGAGGGCAGAGATTGATCTTTGGTATCAGAGGTATTTTTTTCAAATGTCTCTAATGAATAACCCGCCAAAGATGCCCGCAATCCCAGCCGCAGCCAGCCGGGATGGTCACCTATTTTAATCCACTGATACCATGGCATTTTTATACCCGCTCCCATCCCCACATGCGCCAACACTCGAAAAGGAATAAGCGCCTTATCCTCACTCCATAAACCGTCCGTTCGATAAAAAAATCCTGTATTCAATCGGACGGGAGTCCGCGGCAACGGAAAATCAATATAGGCGCCGGTATAAAATGAAGCCAAATCCGGAGGTGCAACGGGTATGTCACCGCCGGCAAATAATCCTAAAATTAAAAATTGCAGACCAAAAGAATAGGACTGATAGCCGTTCAGGGTAAACGATCCATCTTTGGAATATGATACCGTATCCTTTTCAAACTCGATAAGATCGATATTGACGCTTCCTGTCAATTTCGGTCGCAAGGACAAGTCAATTTGAACCGCCTCGAGGGTACTTGACGGTAAACCTGTTGAGTATACGGTATTCATATTATAACCCCCATGGACACGCGCCTTTAAACCGCGCGAATAAGCACCACCCAGGGATAACAATCCCCAATTCACCATGCCGCCAAAATTCAGGGCAAAGCGTCCCCCGGATATATCGATCAAATAATAGCCGGTAAGGGGTTGATCCTGCAAAGTAAAATCAGCGGTTAATTCACCCTGCCAGGGCAATCCGGTCAATGGATCATTTCCATACGGACGGCCGATAATACTGCCTCTCCCTGAAATCGAACTGTTAAATGTCGCCGGCTCGCCGGATGAATAGATATGATAATATGAAATCCCTGCTCCCACTGCAAGCACCCCTCTGGTATAGGAAGCACCTAAGGTGAAAGGCAGATATCCAATTCTCACCTCCGCCGGTAGAGCATCGACGGCAACATCGAGACGGCTGGCAATATTCCATTTTACCGGAATCTCCTCTACCGGTAAATCGGGTACATGCTGGCGGGTAATGGGCTGATCGACCTGGAAATGGGTGCTCACAGCAGTGGAACCGCCGGCATGCAGGGAAAAACCGGCTGATCGGGGTTGGTAAAGAACAGCACCAAACCGCCATGGCCCGACCTGTTGGGCATATCCAATACCAAGGAGTCCACCAAGTTCCCGCATCCTCATTTCCGAGGTCAGAACGACCGGTGTGTAAAGCTGGGTTGAATCCGTCGCCTGAATGGAAAATTTGCCCGTCGAGGTTCTGGGTAAGCCACCTGCAAGAGCGATTTCCCGCCCATAAACATGACCGATTGATGCAGGATTACTTGCCAGGCCTAATACACCTCTGCCCAATGCCGGATTGATGTATCCGGGATTGAGGAAAAACAGTCCCGCCTCGGGTGTACTCATTGAATAGGTAGCACTAACCTGTTGAGCATACACCGGAGGGAGGTAAAAAATGCCGGCCCAGCAAGCAATTATCAAAAAAATGCCGGCAGGCAACACGGAAACGAATAACGGTTTTTCATACATGGCAATCCCCTAAACAGTTCATTTTGATATCTTTATATACTCGGATAACGCGCATAGATATGTGTTTTATATCACGATAAATGATATTTAATTCATCGGATTTAATGATGCTTCGGGCTGTCAAGGTCGCCCAATACACCGATTTTAACAGAGGAAGACAATCTTGCCGAAAATTTTCTTGGTAAAAAAGCATCACGACGGACGAGCGGATAGATAATGTCCCTGGAATAGGCGTATCTTTTTTTGCGGGGCCGCTCCGGCCTCCTCGTGCCGCTTTGCGGCACTGCGGGGGCCTCCGCGGGCTGCGCACGCCTCCTCATGCCGCTTTGCGGCATTCCGGGGTCGTGCTCCGCACCCTTTTTGAAAAGGGAAAAGCCGGACTCTGGTTTTTCTCAGATGCGGAATTTAAATGAAAAATATTTCTACTCGGCTTTTGGTGGATACTCTGTTCTAAAATAACTTGAATTTATCCAAAAAATTATTTAGACTGTAGACGCATAAAACAAAATTAAAACCCGGAGGCGCGATATGAAAAGGTTACTCTGTACAACACTTTTACTTTTATCCCTGTCCGCAACCCTGGTCCTCGCGGAGGTCACACTTCCCAAAATTATCGGTTCTAATATGGTCCTGCAGCGGGACAGTAAAATACCCGTTTGGGGTTGGGCAGACAAGGGGGAAAAAATCACCGTAACATTAAACGGCAATACGGTCAAAGTCAAGGCCGACAAATCGGGTCAATGGCGTGCAGACCTGCCCCCTATGCCCGCCGGCGGTCCTTATGATATGATTATCACCGGTAAAAACACCATCACACTCTCCAACATACTTCTAGGCGACGTGTGGATTTGTTCGGGTCAGTCCAATATGCAATGGACCGTATTCAACAGCAACAATGCAGAACAAGAAATCATGCAGGCCGATTATCCAAAAATGCGCCTGTTCTCTGTACCGCGTGTAACCAGTACAAAACCACTTAACGACATCGAATCAGGCGAATGGAGCGATTGTTCCCCAAAATCCATCTCTAATTTCAGCGCAGTCGGTTATTTTTTCGGCCGTTCTTTGCATAAAAGTCTCAATGTCCCAATCGGCCTTATCCACACCTCCTGGGGTGGCACCATGATCGAAACATGGATAAGCGGACCATCCATCAAAACCATTAAAGAATTCACGGAGGTTGTTGGAAAAGTGGAACAGATAGACGGAGAAAAATTCACGAAAGAGATAACCGCCAAATACGAAAAAATATTAAAAGAATTTGACGACAGCAAAGGCGGATTGATCGACGGCAAGGCATTGTGGGCTGCACCGGATCTTGACGAATCCAACTGGAAGGAAATGCCGATTCCCGGATTATGGGAACAGCGCGGCCTTAAAGAACTGGACGGCGTTGTCTGGTTCCGCCTTACGATCGACCTCACAGAGGAAGCAATAAAGGATAACATGGTTTTACACCTCGGCAAAATCGATGACAGCGATATCACCTGGATCAACGGAGTCAAGGTGGGCGAAACCGAAAATAAATACAATGAGTTGCGCCATTACAAAATAGATGCAGGGGTGTTCAAAGCCGGCAAAAACGTTATAACCGTTCGCGTTGTGGATACCGGCGGTGGTGGCGGTTTATGGAGTGATGATGCGGATTTGTACCTGGAGGCAGGAGATATAAAAAAATCCTTGGCCGGTACCTGGAAATACCGCATCAGCCCGGTTGATCTGAAATTCGAAAAATCCGGAATCGCTCCCAATGATTATCCCACACTACTTTATAATGCAATGATTTTTCCTCTGCTGCCCTATGCCGTTAAGGGCGCCATCTGGTATCAGGGAGAAGCAAATGCCGGACGCGCATTTAAATACCGCGAACTGATGCCATTGATGATCAAAGACTGGCGAGTCGCTTTTGAAAATCCGGACATGCCGTTTTTTATCGTCCAGCTGGCCAACTATATGGCCGCCAAACCGGAACCGTCGGAAAGCGAGTGGGCGGAACTGCGGGAAGCGCAATTACTGACAGTCCTCAATGTGCCCAACACTGGTCTGGCGGTTACCATCGACATCGGCGAAGCGGACGACATCCACCCGCGCAACAAACAGGATGTGGGCAAACGTCTCGCACTGGCGGCGCGGAAGGTAGCCTACGGGCAGGAGCTCGTTTTTTCCGGTCCGACATATAAATCCATGGCTATCGACGGTGATAAAATTGTACTCTCTTTTGAAAACACCGGCGGAGGTTTAATGGCAAAGGATAAATACGGCTATTTAAAAGGATTTACAATTGCGGGAGACGACGGAAAATTTGTATGGGCTAAAGCGGCGATTGACGGTAACAGGATAATTGTCTATAATGAACAAGTGAAAAATCCCGTTGCCGTGCGCTATGCGTGGGCGGATAATCCCGACGATGCCAATTTTTACAACGCTGAAGATCTGCCGGCTTCCCCGTTCCGCACCGATGACTGGCCGGGACTCACATGGCCGAAACAGGATTAAGTACCCGAGCACCAAATCAGTACCGTACGGGAATATTTCAGGAAATCCCCAAAAATTACAAGATACAAGCATCCGGTCACATAGTGAGGTCAAAAGTCTTGCCAAATGACCGGGTGCCTGATCCTGTATCTACAGTTATACAAAATATTTAAAATAATTCTTGTATTAATCAAATAATTATTGTAATGTATATTATAGGTTGTTTTTAATTGAGCAACCTACTTTGGGACTCCGACAATAAAAATTAAATACAGTAGATACATAAGGTAAATAAGTCATGCGCACACTTTTTGGCAGCCTTCTGCTCATTATAGCAGTGCAAGGTATAGCTGCTCAATCCGATGATAATATCAGTTATAAATTCAATCGGGAACATACGACGTACACATTTTCAGGTGAGTTTAAAGTAGACTGTGAAACCGACACCTTGCTCTCCATTCTGTACGATTTTGAACATTTAAAAAACGTCGCGCCGCCTCAGGTTGAAGTTGAGCTGTTGGAAGAAGGTGAAAATTATCACACAATTCTTTATAACTTGAGTGTGCTTTTTTTTAACAACCAAACGGTCATTAAAAAATCCCGGCAGGGCCACCAGATCGATTTTCAAATGTTATCGTCCAGCAATGTAGTCCAGCCGTTCCCAAAACTTGTATCTTCAACCGGTTATTATAAGGTTTTACAGAGGGAAAACGGTACGTTTGTGCAGTGTTATCAACAAACCCGTACAAATTTAACGATATTTAAATATTGTATCGCCAGTAAAATGAGACAGCAGGCCGTTTCCCTCATATATACTTTACGCGACTATATCAACAATACTTGTCCCCATATTTCAGATCAGCAGGCTGACTGAGACGGTTACACACTGATAGCATCGATATAACCGGTGTTGTATCGGAACTCAACCCGTTATCCACTTTGACTCGCACTTGCAAATCTGCCATTTAGTGAAAATCAACTGTTCTGCGCCGGAAGCCAGGGTTATTCAATATATTGTAATCATACAAGAGATTTTTATCTGCGTTAATACTTTCCATTTAAAATTACTTGAGCTTGTAAAGGGTAATTCAGGCTCCAGCATACTAACATCTTGTTATCGTATCAGTATCATTTTAGCTACCTGCTGTTCCTCACCGGCCGCAACGTACATCAAATACGATCCGCTGGGTACGTCTTTCCCGGTATTATCCCTGCCGTCCCATTTCACTTTATGCACACCGGCGTTCAGAACCTGGTGCTCCAGGAACCGCACCATCTCACCCCTGACATTAAACACCTGTACGCTCACTTCACTCACTTTTGGCAAAACGAATTCTAGAGTGGTCGAGGCATTAAACGGATTCGGATAATTTTGGGACAGATTTAACCGTGAGGGCAGTGTCTCAAACACACCGGTATTTTCAACCACCGGTGGTACGGGCGGCTTGCTTTCCGCCGGCAGGACATCGACAAACTGCGATACACCCTTGGACAATATATGAGGTGTAGTGGCAACCGTCAGCGTACAAGGCTGATAAAACAAGGCCCAATAACTGCCCTGGCTCGAAATGACTTGGGTCTCCGTATAACCGGAACCGCCGTAATCCCATAAATTACCCTGCATCGCACCCGCAGGTGTTATCAGAACGTCGCCCAACGGTACATCCTCAATCACACTGCCGATCATATACCAGCCCGGTTTCTCAATAATCTTCACATACTGGTATATCGGTTGCACATCAAACGTTGATGTACAAGTCTGGGTTACATAAAGCCAGTATCCTTCCGCGGGTTCAAAGACCGTACGGTCGACATATCCCGAGTGATAGCCAAACGCATACGGCAGGGCTTCGGGGAAAAGAGTACCGACGGACATATCATCTGTCGTTCCCGGAATTGAAATAAAGTACCACCCTGCGCCCGGGAAATGGTAGGTCAAGGTTCTAATTTCTTCATAATTATCCGTATAATGTGCCAGTGTGGCAACAGCCAACTTTGTGCAATTGGTAAAAAACGGCACATCAAAATGTGCCAGGGAATCGGCGCTGGTATGATAATAAGGATTAAAGTCCTGATTCTGGTAATAATCCTCGATCAGCATGACTGCACTGTAACCTTGCTGCCAAAAGCAATAATGGTCACTGTACGCTTTGTCGTCGTTCACGAGCAAAGGAACCAAATTCAAGTTCAAAGTTTGCGTGAGTTGCGCCATTGTGCTGGCCATTTCCAATGAAATTCCTAAATTTTTATAAAAAACATTAAACCGGTTATCGCCGTTCCCCTCCCATGCAATCATATCGAGATTAAAAACACCATGAATTATTTCCCCGGCAGCAGAGGCATAATTCGCATATTGAAAACTCCCCGAAAGGCCATATTCCTCCGCATCCCACAGTGCATAATTAATAGAATACGGAAGAGAATACCGGGACAAAATCCTTGCTGATTCCAGTACCGCCGCGACACCGCTGGCATTATCATCGGCCGCCGGACTGAATGCATCATACGGCTTTCCGTCGTAATGAGCGCAAATCATATAAAACTCATCCGGTTTCACAACGCCCTGCTGTAGGCCATAGACATTTTCACCATTGGTAAATGCCTGAGTGTGAACATCGAGTCCGTACCTGGTCAATTTTTGCTGGATATACCTTGTCGCCAGATCGTTTCCAGGGAAATAAATATTGCGGCTCTGAATCGTCACAAGCTGACCATCGATCCGTGTTGGTATCTCACCGGACAGTTCTTTAACAAAATAAAGAATGGAATCCACATTTACCTGATCGATAATACCCACAAGCGACAATTTGAGATCAGCAGGAGAAACATATTCGACTGCGGCAGATTGGGCATAAACGAATAATAAACATAAAACACTAAACATCGGTGTTTTTTTCAATCTCGGGTACAACATGACATCCACCTGAATTAATTATATTGACATTGATAAAAAGTTTAATTAAATATAAAAAGAAAAGGTGATTTATCAAAATCAAATGTTTAATAGATTTAGCCACATCACAATTTAAGAGAATACGGCACTTGACCCCGGTATTGAAAAATTTTCAATTGAAAAGTAAAAAAAAACGGAAAACTGGTTATATCTACGATACTGCCTTTCTCAAGCACACCCGCATCGGCCATCCTGAAAATTCCGGTCGCTTAAAATCCATCTGCAAGCAACTGGAAAACAGTTCACTTCTCGAAAGACTTGTGCCGATAGAAGGACACCCGGCACCTGTCGAAGAGCTCGCAACCGTGCATACTGAGGCCTATATCGAGAAGGTACGTCGAGCGTGTCGCTCGTCCAGCCCCCTTGATCCGGACACCTATACGTGCCACGGATCATATGATGCGGCGGTCCGAGCGGCCGGTGGTTTAGTGGACCTGACACAAGCCGTACTCAACAGAAGAATACGCAACGGTATCGCACTGATCCGTCCACCCGGGCATCATGCCTTACCGGATCGGGCGATGGGATTTTGCATTTTTAATAATATCGCCATTGGAGTAAAAATAGCCCAACAAAAATATAAAATTCGAACGGCTATCGTGGATTTTGATATACACCACGGTAACGGTACCCAGGCAGTATTCGAATCTGACCCTTCGGTTCTATATATTTCCAGCCATGCCTACCCTTTTTATCCCGGAACCGGTGCTATTGAACAGACAGGTAGTGGTAAGGGAGAAGGTTCGATTATTAATATACCCCTTCCCCATCGCACTGGAGACACAGATATAAAGACCGTTTACAACAGCATTGTCGTCCCGGCGGTCCGGCGGTTCGAGCCTGATATTTTGTTCGCTGTCGCCGGATATGACGCCCATTGGCGGGATCCGCTCGGTGTTTTTGACTTTTCTTCCACCTGCCTGGCCTGGATTTCTTCATTACTGGTGGAACTGGCGGATGATTTATGCAGCGGGAAAATTGTTTTTGCCCTCAGTGGCGGCTATGACACTCAGGTTCTTGCCGTAGATGTGGCCAACAGCGTACAGGCACTTTGCGGAAATAAAAATTTTGAAGATCCTTTCGGCCCCTCGCCCAATGGAAAAAAAACGAATAAAAAACTGGATTCCTATATCGCCGAGCTGAGAACATTACACCGGCTTTAATGTAATGTAACTTTCCAGGCAGGTCATCATTCCACATCCAAAAGTTTTTTCCGAAAAACGGAAACATTTCTTTAGCACCGGCGTTATATATAATAGAGTCCACTCTAAAGGATATGAAAGACGTACCGTGCAGTGTTGTGTTTTATGGTTTGTATACAAATATTTTGAGCACGGTTTTTAGAGTGGACTTTTTTACGTATAAACAAAATAAACCGTTGCCAGACACGCCCGGCCCACGGAAACCCGAATCTAGTGGGCGGAAAAGCCGGTTGGAAACTCGTGATGAATGCAGGTTTCGCCAGGAACGGTTTATTTATCATAAACCTCCCATGAGCCGTTTCCTAAAAAATCTACTTCAATTATAAAATTTACAGGAAACAGGAATTCAAAAAATGGGCAAACCCGATAAAAAACTGTGCAAATGGCACAAAGAGGATATCAATAACAATTTGGCTCAATTGATCAAAATGGTCCGAAAGCCCAAATATTTATGCAGCAAATGCGGACGGGTGTGTAGAGATAAAAACAGTTTATGCAAACCGGTAAAATTTAAATCAGTGCAATAAAAGTTGTATATCATCAATGTCCCAGCAACGTTCCACCAAAAACATTTAAAAAGGGCTGACCCGGTTGTGCCTTTATTTCAAGCGGGTTAATCGGTGCGTCAGACAGTTGCACGACCGGTGTGGCATATCCGTTCAAAGTGTTGGAACCTAATTCATAACGACATTCGTATTGAACACCGGTCATTATGTCGCGCTGTGGCACGGAATGTGCAAATAGGTATATGGTTTGGATCAGGTCACCGGAGGACGGCACATCGATCTCCGTCTCTGCTTTTCCGACTTCCATCATGTTGCCATCCGTCACACTGCATGAAACCTTAACTTTGGAAATATTTTGATGCAGGCTCAGCAGCCGAATCGGTACGGTAAATTTGATTTCGCGGTCATTTGAGGATTGAGCGTTTATCGAGCGAGCGGCAAAAATCAAAGTCAATACCAAAATAAACCACACGAAATTTTTCATTTTTTTATCTCCTTTATGGATGAATCATTCTTTTTCATTGCTTCCGGAATAATCTTAAATCTCAATTTAAAAAAACCATATACGACAATTAGTCACTGGCAATCAGTTCACGATCCACATCCCAGCCCCTCTGGCGCAACATCCGGGCCAGTTCACTTGGATCATGTGCGAGCAAATTCTCATTGACGGTTATTCGGATGGAATCAAAACTCTGTTGCTGTTGCTGGTGGGCAGGTGAATCCTCATCCCGGTCTTGTGGTACGGTTTCCCTATTACCCGTTGACACAAAAAGTGTAATCTCCGAACGTTTTTCATAACTTTAAACAAAAAGACAATGAACAGGCTGGAATCATTCATGCAAAATCTCCTCTTTTTCAAATAATGAAAAACAGTCTTTGCGTTTACTCCAATATCAGTAAATACGCCCTCCCCGAACTTGAATCCCTTTTAAAATTGTTGATACGTAAATAATATGAATTATAATAATTTAATGCAATATAAAATATTATGGACAATTTTATTCAGGATCAGGACACAGGTTTCCATGGTATTCGCCAAAATTTCGTTTCGAATCGGTTTGTACTAAAAATGTATACTTATTATTCATCGCAGAGGACACCTAGGAACACCGAGTAAAAAAGATTTTTAAACGAGGGATATAGGTTGAAAAGGTTCGTTATTAGCATTGAGTTTGTCAGAGATTATGAGTAAATTTGAAGCAGAATTATTCCCCTCAAAAGCTCCACGTTTTTATTATTACAGGAGAAAGTTATGAAAGGTTTTCAACTCATCACCTTTGTCTTGTTTTTTTTCACAATTGCATTCCTTTTCTGCCAGGAATCGCCCGTTCTTTACCATTCTTTCAAGCCGGGTCAAATTTGGTATGACAACAATGGTATAATCATCAACGCCCATGGCGGAGGTATTTTCAACCATTTAGACACCTATTATTGGTTTGGAGAACACAAAATAGCCGGACCGGCCGGCAATAAGGCTCAGGTCGGTGTGCACTGCTATTCATCAAAGGATTTATACAATTGGAAGGATGAAGGTATCGTGCTGCACGTGGTCGAAAACGACTCATCACACGATATCGCCAAAGGCTGTATTTTGGAACGGCCCAAGGTGATTTACAACCGTAAAACGAAAAAATTCGTCATGTGGTTTCATCTTGAACTCTTGGGCAGGGATTACAGGGCGGCACGCAGCGGTGTAGCGGTTAGTGATAATGTGACAGGGCCGTATAAATTCCTGAAAAGTCTTCGTCCCAATAAGGACCAGTGGCCGCAAAATGTCCTGGATATCCATAAAAAACCAGTGAAAGAAGATGTAAAAAAAACGGCATATTCAGGTGGCAGCCTTCCGGGACATACCGATTCGCTGAACATTTTGGGGCGGGATTATCCCGGCGGACAAATGGCAAGGGATATGACCCTGTTTGTGGACGATGACGAAAAGGCATACCATATTTTCGCTTCGGAGGAAAACAGCACACTGCATATTGCAGAATTATCCGATGACTATTTATCTCACTCCGGCAAATATATCCGTGTCTTTGTGGGAAGGTTTATGGAAGCGCCGGCCGTATTCAAACGCCAAGGTAAGTATTATTTTATCGGTTCCGGTTGTACCGGTTGGGCTCCCAATGCGGCACGCTCTTCCGTTGCGCCTTCAATTTGGGGGCCTTGGCGGGAACTGGGCAACCCATGTATCGGGCCGGATTCCAGTCTCACATTTTTTTCACAGAGCACATTTGTTCTGCCTGTAATCGGTAAAAAAGAAACGTTCATCTTTATGGCCGATCGCTGGAATCCACAAAATCCCATCGACGGCCGATACATCTGGTTGCCGATGAAATTTCAAGCTGACCGGATAATTCTAGAGTGGTTTGACGAGTGGGATTTAACGTTCCTGGATTCAAAAAAAGAGTAAATGTCGACAACGGCATCATAAAAAGTTTTCATCATATATTGAGTGTCTTACTTCAACTTGAATACGATAGTAATTGCTATCCACACACTGACCGCTTTATCTCTCTGTTTTGCCGGAAACCATTTCACTGATCTGACGGCATCGACCGCCGCCTCATCGCAGCCGTTGTTACCTAATGATTTGTAAATCTTGGTATCGGCAACACATCCGTTTTTATCGATCAGCGCGTACACAATGACCTTTCCATCGATGCCGGCCAAACGGGCGAGCTCGGGATATACCACATTTTTCATGATCGCTGTATATCCACCAACCGGTTGCGGTGGAGAATCAAAGGCGATGAAGGTACCATATTCGGGCAACTCTTCGACCTCAACAACCGCGGAAAGAGGTGGAATATCGTACAGGGAGATCTGGGTGGGATCGATGGTGGCATCTTCCGGGATATCCGGATTTTCGCTTTCCAGCGGAACCGCAGGCCGTTGCGGCCGGGTAACCTTACGCACCTGCTCGGTGGGCGGTTGCGGCACCATTTCCATCACATAAGTTACTCTTTCCTGAGGCTGAACACTTCTGCTAATGGATTTCCAGCCCTGAAAAACAAAAATCAAAAATGCCAACGTTACGATAAGGGATATTTCAAATATTTTCTGCCGTTTGTTTTCTCGTGTGTTCATGACGATCCTCCATTTTTAATGTTTTACTTAAGTAGCATAAAAATAAAAATACACACGATAATTAACATTATAGACGCCAGGCTCCATATCCAGGGAGGAATTCGAAAAAGAAACGGTAATTGCCGCCTTTGCCGGTGCTCCTGCAGAACTCTTTGCCAGTTTAAATGGCGCATATGACCGGTATCATACCTGTGCGGCAAATTGTCGTTGCGTAACAGTTCTTCAATGTCGTTGAATTCACTCATAATCTTTTTTTCAGTGTGATTAAACCTCTCCTAATTCTTGTTTTTACAGTATTTTCAGGTATATTCAATATCTCAGAGATCTCTTTCATGGATTTATTTTCGAAATATCTCAAACTCAATACAGCTTGATATTTGGAATTGAGTCTCAATAAAACAGCATGCACCCGCTGGATCTGATCTCGCTGTTTTTTCATCTCCTCCTCCGCCAGCAGATCGGAATCTGGCTGTTTTTCATCCGGTAAATCCATTTTTTTTTGTAACGAAAGCGGCACCATACGTTTAATTTTCCGGTAATTTTGATTAATTTCGTTGATTGCAATCCGGTATAACCACGATGAGAAAGCGGTGCCCTGCCAATAGTACCTTTTAATATTTTCCAGCGCTTTCAAAAATGTATTGGCCGTTAGGTCCCTGGCCAGTTGTTCGTTCCATGTTCGTCGCAGACAGTAATGGAAGATCATATCATGGTAACGGTTGAACAACGGCTCAAAATCCTCGGCTCTATTTTGGGCCGCTTGGATCCACTCCCGTTCTTGTTCCAAACTTTGTTTTTTTTCGGTTGTGGCGAGCAAGGATTTCTCCGGTTTTAATGGTCTCTATTAATATAATACAATTTTGCAGAAATGTTTCATAATATTCGCACAGCAAATGGTACATTACAATTTTTTTGAAAATTTTTCGATCTGCACAAAAACGGGTGGGTTCGGGTTCAAGGCTGTATTTGAAAAAGCAAAAAAGAGTGTTCTCGTTGTGGATAAATTTCAGATAAAAACAGAAAGGGATAATTTTCTTTAAACCAATTTATAATAATAAAGACTCGAAACCGAAAACACGACCAAACTGGTAAAGATATAAAACGGCAACCAAAGAATACAAACGGGGCCCAGAATATTGTCAAAATTGATCATGAAAAATATTACCATAACAGGTATGGACACGATCCAGGTGGTAATACCGGCACGAGTAAGATCTCTGCTTATTTTTTCATCACGCCAACCATCGGATCGGTTCATCAATGTACAAAACACCCAGCTCAACAGCACAAAGATATACGGCAATATCACCATCATCAAAGTCGGCAGTACGATCCATTTTCGATTTATTGGTGTTACGGTACCGAAAAACTCGACAACAATGACCAGCAATCCAATACAACCGCAGATAAATCCGATGAGGTTCAGTGAGATAAATAAATTCTCCGCAAATTGGGTGGTTCCGGCGATCCGCCGGTTTTTCGACAAACTCAAAATCCGGACGAAAAGTACCGCGAGTAAAATGAAAAACAGAAAAATTAAAACCGTCGATATCCAAATGGTAACAAGTTCACGGTTTATTTCATATCCGAGAGGTGTTTCCTTTACCACATCCGTCAGACATCCCCAATGGCCCAAAAGGCTTATAAAAGAAACCGTTCCCGCAATAAGAGTTACAATACTCAATCCTCTCAGCTCTTTAACCATCGTGATCGCCCAAATTATAACGGATAGAAAAATAAAATGACAAAAAAAGATGATCATTAATCCGATAAACACCAGCATGCCGTAAATTTCCGGTTTTTCGACCCATTTATAAACATCCGCATATTCGATGATATTATTCCCCATGAATATGAAGCACACCGATAAAAACAGGCATGAAATACCGGTAAAAATCTGCAAGCCTTTTACATTCCGCTGCATATCTATTCTCCTTACGTCGTTTTTATCTTATTCAACAATGTAAAATATGTCCTCAACAGTTTTATTAAAATACCGGGCGATTTTTATCGCCAGCAGGGTGGACGGCACGAATTTACCCTTTTCAATGGCAAATATGGTCTGGCGTGTCACTCCTACGGCATCGGCAAGCTCCTGTTGGGTTTTTTCTCCGTAATCAAATCGACAACGGCGAACATGATTTGCTAATTTCATTTTGTTCCTGTGGATTTTAATGAAAATTATGTAAACAATACTTTACAAAAGTATAAAAATAAATGACAAATGTCAAGTATAATTTACATAAAAATATGTCTTAATATCCATAATGCATAATTCGAAGACGTTGCGAGCAGGTAAAGTGAACCGAATTTCTGAACGTTTCCCCTCAGGTTAAAAAAATTACACCATATATCGCGTATCTGGAAATCCTTTGATAGCGGTCTATTCCGTTTTTTCCAGTTTTTTCTCTATGACACGCAACCGTTTGACGACATCGTTTAACCGGAATTCGATGGAATTCAGGATCCAGAACTGAAAATGTTCGACCTTTGTCGATTTATGGATCATCCAGATAATTTTAATAGAAACCATCATCACTCCAAGTTCGACGGCAAACAGCGGCGGTAGGAAGGTAATGATATGGAAAAAATGCCGGAAAAGATCAAGCAGCAGCAGCAGCACAACAAATACAATAAACATGATATTGATAACCTTATCGCGGCTCTCGGCCTGTGCACCGCCGATGGTACCCACCAGTTTGCGAATTTTTTCCTTTTCACAACGGAATTGCTCCAGCTCTTCCATCAAAGTGTGAATATCGGGTTCCGGCATACTTTTCTCCTAAGCTAAGGTCTGTTCGATTTGCTTTAATTCCGATTCTGAAAATGATTTATTTTTCAACGCATCGACATTTTCCTCGATTTGGTTGATCTTGCTTGCACCGATTAAAACCGATGTCATTTCCGGATGACGAAGGATCCAGACCACAGCAAGCTGAGCCAAAGACTGGCCGCGTTTTTGCGCCAGTTCGTTGAGGCGTCGGGCTTTTGTGACTTTATCCTGTGTCACCTCATCAGGTTTCAGGAAACCGTGCGAACTGGCGGCGCGTGAATCACGGGGGATACCGTCCAGATATTTGCTGGTCAAGAGACCCTGAGCCAGGGGAGAGAACGCGATGCACCCGATACCTTTTATGCGCAGTGTTTCCAAAAGCCGGTCCTCAACCCACCGGTCGAACATATTGTACTTTGGCTGATGGATGAGACACGGGGTGCCGAGAGATTCCAGGAATTCGGCTGCCTGGTGCGTACGTCCGGCATCGTAATTGGAGATGCCGACGTATAATGCTTTCCCCTGCCGGACGATGTGATCCAGCGCTGTCATGGTTTCCTCCAGCGGTGTTTCGGGATCGGGACGATGATGG
>JAFGEC010000441.1 GCA_016931775.1 Candidatus Zhuqueibacterota bacterium
TAAATGTGACCAGGATTGGTCAATGTACTGGATCCGCCGTCGCCGAAATTCCACGATCGGCTGGTGATGGTGCCGGTGGACTGGTCGGTAAATTGAACCGACAGCGGGCTGTTTCCTGATGTAGGTGAGCCGGTAAAATTCGCGACCGGGGCGGTTCCGCCCGATGTCACGGTGATGTAATTGCTTTTGGTTATCGTGTTACTGCCGTCCGGGCCGGAAACCGTCAGGTTGACGGAATAAATACCCGCTTGAGTATAAGTATGGCTGGGATTGGTCGCCGTGCTGGAACTACCGTCACCGAAATTCCACGTTCGGCTGGTTATATTGCCGCTCGAAAGATCGGTAAACTGTACACTTAGGGGTGCCGTACCGGATGTAGGATTCCCACTAAAATCGGCGACAGGACCAGCCGTGGGATTCACGGTGATAAAACCTTCTTTGGTAGATGTGTCACTCCCACCTGGCCCATTGATTGTCAATGATACCGTAAATGTTCCGGCCTGAGTATAGACGTGACTTGGATTGGTCAATGAGCTTGATCCACCATCACCAAAAAACCACGTTCGGCTGGTAATTTCACCTGTAGAAAGATCGTTGAATTGAACGGTGAGGGGTTGGTCGCCGCTTCTCGGCGAAGCAGTAAAATTTGCAACAGGAGCCTGGGAGCCCACATGAATGAGAGCCGGCATGAGCTTTGAATGTGTACCGGCCGGACCGGTGACCGTTAATGCAACGGTGTATGTTCCTTCACTGTTATAGGTATGAGTTGGGTTTGCCGACGTACTTGTCCCGCCATCTCCAAAAGTCCAGCTGTAACTCGTAATGTCTCCGGTGGAAAGGTTTGTAAATTGCACGAATAACGGAGCCGGACCGCTTGTCGGTGAGGCGGAAAAATTGGCGGTTGGCGGAATGCTGCCGCCTTGTACCGTGATATAGTCAACTTTTGTTTCGGTATTGGAACCTGCGGGGCCCAATATTTTCAAGCTGACTGTATATGTGCCGGGATTATTGTAAATATGGTATGGATTCCTGGAAATGGCACCGCCCCCATCACCAAAACTCCAGGACCAGCCGGTAATATCTCCTGTGGATTGATCGGTAAACTGGACCTTGAGTGGTGCCGCTCCGAAGGTGGGCGTCCCCACAAATTCCGCATCAAAATCCGTGCCCACAAAGGGAAATGCATAAAATCCGGTTTCCGGGTCTCGCACGAGATTCTGGGTATTGTCATCCGAGACTTCCATATAATAATGATTCGCGCCGTTAATCAACAACGGAGAATCTACACTCAGATCATAGTATAATTCTTTCCCTGTGGTATAACTCCCTGCCGCGGCAATCTGCATCTGAAGCGGCTGACTGCTTTCATTGATATACAAATTCCGGATAGCCGGCGCTTGTCCTTCGGGATCCTGATAAAAGATACGGTAGTGAAATATAACGCCGGATCCCCGGTTTCCATACTGTGGGAGAACATAAGAATTGTAAATTGTGGGCGGTTCATTTTGGCTCTGAACACCCGTCTGTTGAAATTCTGTGGTCCGCTCTTCATCGGACGGTGAAAACTCCGGCAAACCGACTTTCGAATTTCGATTTAATTCGCGGTTTTTATCATTCATCGATTGCGGATATGACCACTGAATGCCAATTATTAAAATAATACTGCCAAAGATAATGCTTTTTTTCATTTGCCTGTCCCTTATGAACGAATACTCCTTTTAACAAATTTCGATCCAACTCGGACCGAAATGAATTAACGTTGCAAATTATATAAATCAATTTTCGGCGGCAATTATTAACATATTCGGCTTACGAGTTTTATAATTTAAAAGAGAGGTTGTCGTCATGAATATTCTCAATTTACACGAAATTTTTTTAAAATAATAAAAATATCATTGAAAATATTGCTTGACATCACGATCTCGCAGAAATGATGTCTGGTTTTCTCGTATCATTCGAGATTTTATTAAACCAGGTGTATATGAGAGCTCAGTTAAATCCGGAGTGAACTCGTATACGATTGTGATATCCGGTTGATTTTTATAAATTCAAATCAACATTAAAATATGTTTGTCATATAAATGTGACAACCATCGAAAATTGATACAGCTGCAAAATATTAAAAAAAAGCAAATGAATTGAGTGTTATGTTAATCATCTATTTTTAAACATCTTAACGATGGTGCAAGGTATTTGCTTTTAAACTTTTTTGCATGCTTTTGTCGTTTGAAGAAAATTAATCAAATATCATGCCAAAATATTCTTTTTGAATTAAGCGGACGAGAAATCGAACACCAATTTCATCATATCTGGAAATTTATTCAATCAATACTGCAATGACTATCGCGAGTAATGAGCGCAATATAAGAAAATTGTGTAACAGTATAAGGAAAAAGACCAAGAATTTTGTGATTTTAATTTGCTCTTTTTATAATAATTTGATATTCTATTGAAATTTGGAAAAAATTTTGTATATTGAAAAAATTTTAAAATTGAACTATCGATAAATTGAATATTGAATAATGTCCATAGAACTTGTTGACGTCATTTTACTTCTTGCAGCTGTCCAGGGACTTTTACTCAGCGTTTTGATCATTATCAGACACCGACGATTGTTCGCCAATCGCTTTCTGGCAATTTTATTGCTCGTTTATACGTTTATGCTGCTGCATCTTCTGATCACTGAACTGAATGAAATGACATTCCTGCCTCACTATACCGTTGCTTTTATCGGCATCGGCTTTGTGCTTCCTCCGCTTCATTATCTATACGCCAAATACCTCGTATACGGCACAAAAAAATGGGAAAACAAAGATTGGCTGCATTTTCTTTTGCCGATGTTGTACGAAGTTTGTCAATTGCCTTTGCTGTTAAAAAGTAGCGAACAGCTGGCGTTATATATGCGGCAACATCAAATATTGGATGTTCCCGTTTTCTCCGTCGTGTATAACTGGATAATTATTTTTCAGGCTTCAATATACATGTATTATACATTTCGAGTCCTTTACAAATATGTATATGACATTAAAAACGTTTTTTCTTCCATTGAAAAAATCAGGTTAAATTGGCTCTTGATGAATACCAAAATTATGACATTATTTTTAATTATTTTTGCAACCGAAAATGTCTTTTTGCTGAACGGCATCAACCTGACGAACAATTTTACACTTTCATCGGCGCTTCTGGCTATATATGTTTATGCCCTGGGATATATGGGCTTGATAAAATCCGAGGTTTTTAAGGGCCCTGCAATAGCATCGACCTTGAGTCAACTGTCCGAATTCAGTGATCCATACGCAGAAATAAAAAAGTATGAAAAATCCGGTCTGAGTGAGGAAAAAGCGGATCGTATACATGAAGAATTAATCCGCTATATGCAGACCGATGAACCTTTCATAAACAGTGATTTAACACTCAATCAATTAGCCCGGTTGTTAAAAATTTCACCGCATAATTTGTCTCAAGTCCTGAACACCCGGCTGAATTTAAACTTTTTCGATTTTGTTAATCAATACCGACTCGATAAGGTGAAAAAGGATCTCATGGATCCCCAATATCAACACCTGACGGTTTTGGCTATCGCATTCAATGCCGGATTTAATTCAAAATCATCTTTTAACACCATCTTTAAGAAACAAACCGGTCAAACTCCCTCACAATATCGACAAAATTAAAAAAAATGTCTCATCCAGTGGGATTGAACCTCTTTTCACGTCCAATCCGGTGGGATCGGGCGCAAGTTTGTTTTTTTCTTTTATTTTAGAGCATGTTAAAAATAAATGTCTGAAAACCGGTGAGGTGTGCAAATGCGAAAGAAATTTTTAAACATTACTCTGTTCGTCTTTTTGTTTTTTGCCAAGGGTTATCCTGCTGATCGACCGTTGGGCAAAATCGAAGGTAAACTTGTTGATGGTGATACAAAAGCGCCGTTGGTCGGCGGCAATGTACTTATTATGAATACGACTATGGGATCCGCAACTGATGCGGGAGGATATTTTAAAATATCCAATGTGCCTGTTGGTAACTATAGTGTAAAATTTAGCTATATCGGCTATGATTCGTATATTCAAACCGATGTTATTGTGAAAACGAAAAGAACAACCGTTGTTACCGCCCAACTAAAATTGACATCTCTTGAGATGAATGAAGTGACGGTAACCGCCGGATATTTTTCAGAAGCCGACGACCAGCCGGTAAGTCTTGTAAATTTCAGTTACGAGGAAATAAGACGCGCCCCCGGATCGGCCGGTGACGTCAGCAGAATTATTTACGGACTTCCCAGCATTGCCAAAGTGAACGACCAAACCAATAACCTGATCGTTCGTGGAGGAAGTCCGATGGAGAATACATTTCTTATCGATAATATCGAGATTCCCAACATCAACCATTTTCCCACTTTGGCTGTTTCGGGTGGCCCTTTGGGGTTGCTCAACGTCGATTTTATTCAGGATGTCAATTTCTATGCCGGTGGATTTCCGGTTATTTACGGTGATAAATTGTCATCAGTTATGGATATTACCTTTCGTGAGGGTAATCGGCGGGATTTTGATGTTCAGCTTGATCTGAATTTTGCCGGTTTTGGTACGGTCGCTGAAGGACCCCTCTGGAAAAATAAAGGCTCTTTTTTATTTTCTGCCAGACGAAGTTATCTGGATATGGTGGTAAAAACTATAAATGTCGGGACCAGCGTGGCGCCGCGCTACAGTGATTATCAATGGAAACTGGCTTATGATCTTTATCCGTCACACAAATTGTCCTTTATCGGCATATGGGGTGACGATCACAATGCACCGGATTTGGATACCGCACTTGAAAATGATATGGATTATTACGGCCGACAGGATATATACGAACGGACAACAGGATTCAACTGGCGGGCAATATGGGGTAAAAGCGGTTATTCCAACACAGCTCTTTCTTTGACCGAAACCATATTTGATGAAAATTGGATAGAAACAAGTACGAATGATCCCATGGTGAAAAACAAGACCCGGGAGAGCGGTTATAAATTCCGAAATATGAACCATTTTAAATTTCATTCGCGCCATTCATTGGATATTGGTCTAGATGTAAAATTCCTCAATATGAATTACGACAACCTGTATTCTTCTTACACCGATGCCATCGGAAATCCACTGTCTCCCATACAACTAAAGAACAAAATCGCCACAGCGAAGGCGGGTTCTTTTCTGAACTATATCGTCCAACCATTTTTGAGACTAAAAACGACTTTTGGAATCCGGACTGACTATTCTTTTTACAATAAAAATTTCCTTCCGGCACCCCGTTTCTCAATATCTTACCAGATGGATAAGCTGACTTTTTTAAATGCTTCCGGCGGAATATATTATCAAAATCTGCCTCTTGTTATTTTAGCAACAAGTGAAGAATTTAAAAAATTAAAAGATCCCCGTGCGATTCATTATGTGCTCGGGATCGAAAGGTTGTTGACTGAAGATACGAGATTAACACTCGAGCTTTATACGAAAGAGTATTCGTTTTTACCGCTCGATCCCATCCAACCTTCCCTGTTTTTTGTAGATGCAATGTATTATTTTAACAATTTTTTTATGAACCATGGATATCTGGTGGATAACGGAAAAGCTCAATCAAAAGGCATTGAGATTATCGTACAGAAAAAGCTGGCGAAAGATTTATACGGATTGGCGAGTGCCTCGCTGTTTCGTTCACGGTATCAGGGATATGATCGAGTATGGCGGGATCGCGTTTATGACAACCGTTATATTTTCAGCTTTGAAGGCGGGTATAAACCGAATAATAAATGGGAATTTAGTGCCAGATGGATATTGGCTGGCGGTTCGCCATACACGCCATTTGACCTTGCATCATCAAAAGCTCTACATCGGGCCGTGTTGGATAAAAACAAGATAAACGGCAGAAGATATCCGGACTATCATTCGTTGAATCTCCGGTTCGATCGTCGATTTAATTTCAGCTCAACGAATTTAATCTTTTATCTCAGTGTGTGGAATGCGTATAATCATAAAAACATCGCATCATATTTTTGGAACGATAAAGAACAAA
>JAFGEC010000046.1 GCA_016931775.1 Candidatus Zhuqueibacterota bacterium
AAAGCATGTACCCCGGCCGATATTTTATTCATATAATTTTTACGATATAACAGCTCGTATAAAATACATAACAGAATATAGAATAAAAATACCCACCCGCCCAGAAACAAGTAAAAAACAATGTTACCAAGAATATATATCACCTTGAGATATTTTTCCGTTCTCGTATAACCGGAGAACAATACAAGAGCGATCAGATATTTTACAGCGACAACCACAGGGAAATTATATTGATTGACAAGGATGAACAAAAAACCAAGTGGTAAAAAGGCAAGAATCAGTATAAATTTTCCACTGTTGAATTTTTTTAAGAGTTGTGAAATGACAATAAAAATAAAAATAAAAATAGAGACGACGATTAAAGCACCCCAAAATCTGAGCGAAAGAAATTGCAGAAAATAATCGGTCAACCATTCCGCCATTCCGCCGGGATATACAAGAAAATCTTGGAAAAATGTTCGATCGAATAAAAAGATGGGTTGATATAGGTGGTAATAAAGGGCTGGATTGTAAAAATAAAAATAATAAAAAAACAAACCGGCAAAGAAAAAAACAACGTAAAGATACACTTGGCGAAATATTGGGTGGTTCAAAATATGTAACTCCCTGTTTTATGAGTTTATATTTAAAATAATAATGATTTTTTTTTATTTTTCAAACTTAAAACAAATTTCATTTTAAAATTCTTGTAAGTTTTTATTGTGAAACGAAAATCACCGCCTCCGGAGGTGGTTTAGGAAAAATCAGAAAAACGTATCCGTCCAAATCCATCCTGATCCTTGCAGAGGCAATATTTTCAGGCCTCCGCCTTTTGCGGTGGTAATTTGACTGCTATAGAATGGTTGTTTTTGAAAAGTAAAACGAAGCGATGGTTGACTTTACGCCACAAAAGTCGGTCGGATAGAACTTTTATTTGATTTTAAAGTTAAAATCTGTATATTAATTGTTTATATTTAATTCATCGATCGACGAATCCATATTGCATGCATAAAACAGTCTCTTTTTATACGTTGGGCTGCAGGCTCAATCAAGCTGAAACAGCGATTCTAGAACAAATATTTAGCAATGAGGGTTTCCGGGTCGTTCAATTCGGTCAGCCTTCGGATATCGTTGTAATTAATACATGTACGGTCACCGAGCGGGGCGACAGGGATACCAGGCGGATTATCAACCGTATTCATCGTACCAACAACAACGCGCATATTGCTCTTGTCGGGTGCCAGGCGCAAACGCAGAAGGACCTACTGCTTCAACTTCCCGGTGTATACTGGGTTGTGGGTAATGAAGTCAAAATGACTCTGCCGGAGTTGATTAAATCCGGTAAAAAGTCAGGGGTTTTTACTCCACGCATTCGGCGTGTGCCCTTTACGCTGCCTGTATCCGGTATTAATGCCAACCGAACGCGTGCCAACCTTAAGATACAGGACGGATGTGATTTTTTTTGTGCTTATTGTGAGATACCGTACGCCCGTGGCCGGGCCCGGAGCCGCCGGCATGAGGATTTGCTTAAAGCCGCGCAAGAATTGGCAGATGGGGGGCACCGGGAGCTGGTGTTGACGGGTATCAATATTGGTATGTATCAAGACAGCGGAAAATACCTCCTTGATGTTGTCCGTGACCTGTCTCAGATCGAAAAATTGGAACGGATTCGCATTTCTTCGATTGAAATAACCACACTTCCGGATGGTTTGGCCGAGTTTTTCGAAAACACACCTAAATTGTGCCGCTTTTTGCATATTCCGCTGCAAAGCGGGTGTGATCAGATACTGCAGGCAATGAACAGAAAACACAGCACGGCGGACTTTGACCGGTTTGTTAAAAATATTAAAAATCAGATCCCCCGGATATGTCTTGGTACGGATGTTCTCGTGGGCTTTCCCGGCGAAACGGATGATTTTTTTCAGCAGACACTGGATTTTCTTGCGAACTGTTGTGTTTCCTACTTTCATGTATTCAGCTACTCTGACCGGCCGCATAGCAAGAGCAGACGTCTGGCGGATAAAGTATCGGAACAAAAAATCCGCCGGCGCAGTGAAATACTGCGAAAACTAAGCGCACATAAGCGCGACCAATATCTGCAGGAATTTATTGGAAAGACCGAAAAAGTACTTTTTGAACAGAAAAAAAACGGCTTTTGGGACGGATTGACCGATACGTATATTCGGGTCAAGGTCAAATCGAATATAAATCTGAGGAATCAATTGCTCCCGGTTAAGTTAACCGAAATCGACAACCAAAGCATGATCGGAACGCTGTGAGGCGAATATATATACAGACATACGGGTGTCAGATGAACGAATATGACACTGAAATATTAAAGTCCATTCTCGGCTCCGGTTTCCTGTTTACCACAGATCCGGGAGAGGCGGACATTGTCCTGCTCAACACCTGTTCCGTCAGAGAAAACGCCGAACGCAAGGTTTTCGCTCGAATTTATCAACTCAAGCACGAAAATCCCGGTCTGCGCATCGGTATTCTCGGCTGTATGGCATCACATTTTAAAGATAAACTTTTTGAGCAAAAATCGCTCCCTGTGGATTTTGTGGCCGGACCGGATAGCTATCGTCAATTGCCGGAAATGCTGGCCCGCAGTCAAGATAGCGGTTTTGACGTGACATTGTCCGAATTTGAAACCTATGAAAATATTTTTCCGTTTCGTGAAAAGGGTGTCAATGCCTGGATTGCCATCATGCGTGGGTGCAATAACTTTTGCTCTTTTTGTATTGTTCCGTACACCCGCGGCCGTGAACGCAGCCGGTCACCTCAAAGCATCCTTCAGGAAACGCAACAGCTTGTGCGCGACGGATTTTGTCAGGTCACCCTGTTGGGTCAAAACGTCAATTCATACCGCTATGAAGATACCGGCTTTCCGGCTTTATTAAAAAAAATCAGCAGAGTCGAAGGATTGAAACGGATTCGGTTTACCTCACCCCATCCAAAGGATTTTCCATCGGAATTATTGACCGTCATTGCAGACAATCCCGGCATTTGTAAACATATTCATCTGCCGTTACAGGCCGGCAGTGATCGTATTTTGAAAAAAATGCGACGGAAATATACCCGGCAACAATATTTCGACTTGGTGGGAAAAATACGTGATGTATGTCCGGAAATGGTTCTGACCACCGATATCATTGTCGGCTTTCCAACGGAGAGCGATACTGAATTTTGGGATACTGTCGATGTCGTTGAGACTGTGCAATTCGATTCGGCGTTTATTTTTAAATACTCGCCCAGAGAGGGAACCGCTGCCGCAAAAAATTATCCCGATGATATCCCGGAGACGGTTAAAACGGAACGTATCATCCAATTGAATGGTCTGCAGAAAAATATATCTCTTACAAAAAACCGTGCTCACATTGGAGAGACACATCAGGTGTTGATCGAAGCTTTAGAGACCAAAAAATCCAAAGCCGATGTCCAGGGCCGTAATGACGGCAACAAACTGGTCATACTGACAAATAATGATTATCGATTGGGTGATATGTTAAACGTTCGTATCACCGGTGCCACGGCACATGTACTTAAAGGTATAACAGAATAAAAACAATTTTAAAAAAATATGATTCTCAACGCGGGAGGAATTTTTGAAAAAGAAATTTGTGCTGGACACGAATGTGATACTTCACGATTCGGATTGCGTATTAAATTTTCAAGACAATGATATCATTATTCCCATCACCGTGTTAGAGGAACTGGATGGATTTAAAAGGGGCCATGATCTGATCAACCTTCATACCCGGGAGTTTATCCGTTTTCTCGATTCTTTCTCCGGCGATACCCTGGTGAACAGCGGGGCAAGTCTGGGCGAAGGCCGGGGTAAAATTTCGATTTTGACGGAATTTTCCGATGACGATCAGGTGCTCAAAGCCTTTGTCGACCGCAAGCCGGATCATAGAATACTGAGCGCTGCCATCCATTTACAGAAGAAACTGCCGGACGAACAGGTTATTCTGGTCAGTAAAGATGTGAATTTACGGTTAAAAGCCCGTTCCCTGGGTGTCAATGCCCAGGATTATTACTCGGACAAAATCAAGGACCTGGAAAAACTTTACCGCGGCAAGCGGTTAATCGAATCTTTTGACGTTGATAAAATCGACAAATTTTATAAAATACCGTTTCAAGTTCCTGTGGATGAGGTGGACATTGAAGATTTGGTACCCAACGAGTATTTGATTCTGCGCAGCGCTACGAAATCTGTTTTGGTTAATTACAACCATCAATTAAAAGTCCTGGAAAGGATCGATAAGGTACCTGCCTATGGTATTTTACCTCGAAATGCCGAACAGACCTTTTCTCTTCACGCTTTGCTCAATCCGGATTTACAGCTGGTTACACTGAGCGGCAAAGCCGGTACGGGCAAAACCCTGCTGGCACTGGCTGCAGCACTCGAGGCACGGAAAAAATATAAACAGATATATTTAGCAAGACCCATCGTCGCACTCTCAAATAAGGATCTGGGATTTTTACCTGGCGATGTGGAATCCAAAGTGGATCCCTATATGCAACCCTTGTATGACAATCTTGGTGTCATCCGTAACCAGTTTGCGGAAACCGATAAACGCTTTCAACAAATATCAGATATGCTGGAAAACGGCAAGCTGGAAATCGCCCCTTTGGCTTATATCCGAGGCCGGAGCCTTAATAATATTTTCTTTATTGTGGATGAAGCACAAAACCTGACTCCGCATGAAGTAAAAACCATCATTACCCGAGCCGGAGAAGGTACCAAAGTTATTTTTACCGGAGATCCTTATCAAATCGATACGCCCTATCTGGATTCTCTTTCCAATGGTTTATCCTATCTTATCGATCGAATGAAAGGTCAGACGTTGTACGGTCATGTGACACTGGAAAAAGGCGAACGATCAGAGCTCGCTGAGTTGGCAAGTAACCTGCTTTGAGGAGTACTGATTTTGCAACAACAATCCTCAGATAAAAATTTTAAAGAGATGCTGGTCGACCAGTTCAATCTGTTTTTGCAGCATTTTTCCATGGAGACAGATATGGATCCGCAGATTTTTAACAAGGGGATCTATTATATCATTGAACGTCGGTATGAGGTTCTGTCACTGACCGGAGAACCCTCGTACATCAACGATATTCTTGCCTATTGCCTCATGTTGACCAAGCAATTTATCTATCAATATAATCAGTTTGTCCAACTGGATAAAAATGACGAAATGGACATCACGGTATTGCATCGAACTTTGTTTCGCACTATAGAAGATGTCCTTACCCGGGAGCAAAATCTGGAACAGATGGAGTCCGGCCTGATATTCGTCATAAGGGAGTTTTTAAAAGAAATAAAAAATCTATTTTATCGTATTTTCAAAGATGATCAAACAAAAGAGTTGTTCAAACAAACTTTAAATTATCAATATTCACCATCGCTGCAGCTCGATGTGCTGGGGATAAATGTGGAAAAATTGGAACAGCCGGTTCTGGACCTGGGATGCGGTTTCTCAGGTAAACTGGTTGAATACTTGAATGATAAAAATATAAAAACAGTCGGATTGGATAGAGAGGTTGAAGATCGGGCCAATCTGATCAAGGCCGATTGGCTAAACTTTCAACTCCCTGCCGGATTATGGGGGACCATCATCTCACACTTGGCTTTCAGCAATCATTTCATTTTTAACCATCTTTACCGGAACGGTTCGCCGGAAAAATATGCCCGGATTTATATGAATATTTTAGCCTCCCTAAAAAGGGGCGGCTCATTTTATTATGCCCCCGGTCTACCGTTTATAGAAGAACACCTTCCCTCCGGCCGATATGCAATTTTGAAATCGGAGCTCGCTGAAAAACTGCCCGACCGTGAAAAATTTCACGGCGTGGTAAATGCGGATTATTTTTACGGGGTCAAGGTGACGAAATTATAAATCGTCGCTTATACTCTTGTCACACGTAATCGTTATAGTGACGAATTCAGATGTGAAACTTTAGATTCTGACTTCTGATCGATTTTTTGATAATCCAGTTCAGAGCCGTGCATACTGTGCGGAACCGCAAATATGACCAGAGTGACGACTGAAGCCAGTACGACACCCCATCTGATGTTTTTTCTCTTCATGGCGAATCCGGTCGTAACGAGCCAGAATAATAAGGCGATGAGCGTTTTATTGTCGGTTAAATCCATACCGAACGGGAATCCGGTCCAATAAGCGCCAAAAGCATGTTTCTGTACAAATGCGCCAAAAATCATACCACCGATAAACAACAGTGCCGTCGAAAAATATGTGTACCGTGCAAGGCTCAAGTTGTTATTCCTGCTGGAAAACAGGGCTTCCAAGCCGGCTCTGGTGGAAACCAGCATGGCAGTAACCATAAAAACGATGTGTGAAAGCAATAGAAATTCCGGCACAGCGCCTTTAAAACGGGTTACCACGTTTTCTCCGGATGGAATTACTATTTTCCGTCCCTTGTCTAATAGCTCGATATGATATTCCAGTTTCCCGGCCGGTGGCTGGTGCGGGAGCCAGGCTTCCATTCCATCTTTTACATGAACCAGCGGTATTTTTGTCCATTGATCCGTCGTTTTGTAACGCCGAAAAACCAAAAAACCCGCAACGGATGTGTCGGGAATTTGGATGAATACGCGTTGACCGTCGTCACCGCCATGGGATCGTTCCAATGTGTATTTTACGATCGTATTACCGGCCGGCACGGATCCGGTAATCGGTTGAGTCGGTCCGGTTTTTCTTTGGTATACCATCGACGATGCCGTCACCAAAAATGCCAATATCCAGAGAATTGTTTTCATTTTTTTTCCATTGTAAACATTCAGAATATACAATGACTACCAAAAAATTGCAACAGGATTATCGAGAACGGCGGAACCAATAATTAAAAGACGGCGTTTTAAAATATACGAATAAATTGTACCACGAGAATTGTTAATAAGAATAGAATATTAAGTGAAATTGTATCAACCGGAAAAAAGCAACAAGAGATTGGCGAATAGTTTTAACTTGATTTTTATCAGGACTTTTCTTAATCTAGGTAAATTTGAACTGGAGCAAAATTACAATGAAAAAAACCAATATTTTTATTTTTTTCTTATTGATGACTTTTCAAATTGCATGGGCTCAGTTTTTTGGAAAAAACAAGGTTCAGTATACGGATTTTCAGTGGCTATTCTTGCAATCGGAGCATTTTGATATCTATTTTACAGCAGGAGGTCGTGATGCCGCAACGTTTGTTGCCCAGGTTGCAGAGGAAAGTTATCAGTCGTTAAGAAATTCCTTTCGATATGATCTGTCCGACAGAATTAAAATTATTGTGTATAACAGCCACAACGATTTTCAACAAACGAATGTCTCCACCAGCCCGCCCGAAGAATCTGTAGGAGGTTTTACGGAATTTTTTAAAAACCGGGTTGTCATCCCCTATGAAGGTGAGTGGGAAAAATTTCGGCACGTGGTGCACCACGAGCTGACCCACGCCGTCATGCTGCAGATGGTTTACGGGGCGGGTGTTCAATCAATTATCACAGGCATTACCCAGATGCAATTGCCGTTATGGTTTATTGAGGGGCTTGCGGAATACGAGAGTCGCGGTTGGGACATTGAAAGCGATATGTATATTCGTGATGCCGCATTAAACGGATATTTGCCGGAAATCCCTTACCTGTACGGCTTTTTGGCTTATAAGGGGGGGCAATCGGTGCTGAATTATGTGGCGGATAGATACGGTGAGGAAAAAATCGGCGAACTGCTGGGGAAAATCAAAATCAATAAAAGTTTTGAACGTGGTTTAAAACAATCCGTGGGCATGGACATGGAGGAGTTTTCAAAAAAATGGCATCGATATGTCAAGCGCCGCTACTGGCCGGATATTGCCGACCGTGAAGAACCTGAGGAATTTGCCAAACGGGTTACTTTTCACATCAAAGACAACCGATATGTCAATTTCGTCAATATAAGTCCCGCAATGAGCAACCGTGGAGACAAAATCGCGTTTATATCCGACCGTGATGATTATTTTGATATCTATATTGCGAGTGCCATCGATGGAAAAATATTGAAAAAACTGGTACGCGGCCAGCGGGCCGGTGATCTGGAACAGCTCAATTGGCTCAAGGGCCCCGGCATTACTTGGAGTCCTGATGACAAGTACATCGCTTTTTCCGCCAAGAGCGGCGCTACCGACGAGCTTCATATTGTCGATTCCCGCACCGGTGGTATTGAAAAAAGTTATTCATTCGATCTGGATGGTGTTTATAATCCTCATTGGAATCCAAAAAGTGACAAAATTGTTTTCGCAGGTGTCTATCACAGCAACAGCGATCTGTATATTTATGATTTGGACAAAGGCACTCTGGACAAACTGACCAATGATTTTTTTAGTGACGTTGAAGCCAAATGGTCACCGGATGGCGAAAAAATTATTTTTGCCAGTGACAGGGGCGCTTTTGTGGACGAGATACCCCAGTACATGAAGCCAAAAGACATAGATATGAAAAATTATGATATTTATGAGATCAATGGCGATGGCACGGGATTGCGGCGTCTCGTCGCGTCCAATTTTTTGGAGAGAACACCGACATATTCTCCGGATCAAAAGTATATCGCCTTTATCAGCGACCGCGCCGGTGTGTGCAATGTTTACCTTAAAGACCTTGAAAGTCAGGAGGAATGGCCGATCACGAACGTCATCACCGGTGTTTTTCAACCCTCCTGGGGCGGCGATGGAAATCGGATGGCATTTACCGCGTTTTATTATGCCGGATATGATATTTATTTGCTGAAAAATCCACTCTCGATTAAGCCCGGAGATGTCACTGTAAAAGAGACCCAATTCGTCAAAAGTCTTCAGGCCCCCATAGATAACGTGGCGGAAGAGGAAGCGGGCGAGTCATCCGGGCAACCGGATAAGGAGACGCAAAAGTACCGCAATTTTATTTTCGACGAATCATTTGCAGCCGGGGAAATTAAGGAAGAGGGAGAGAGCGTCTTTCTCGATTCAAGTGAATACGCGCTTCCGACCGGAGAATTTATAGTTCATGACTATAAGATAAAATTTACTCCGGATTTTGTTTACGGTTCTGTCGGATACAGCCAGTTTTTCGGTACCCAGGGATACGCCAATTTTCTTTTTTCCGATGTGTTGGGTAATCATCAGATAAATATTGCAGCGAATTTATTCGGTGATTTGCGTAATGCCGATTACGCTTTCACCTATTTATATCTGCCCAAGCGGATTGACCTTGGAACGGGATTTTATCACAATGCCTATTACTTTTATTCCGATTATACCGGCTGGGTACGTGACCGTAACTATGGTTTGTCCATTTATGCGAGTAATCCGTTTAGCCGATACAGGCGATTGAGTCTTACTTTCACAGCAATGGGTATCAACCGTTCCTATTTGGATCTGCCGGATGATTATGTGGAATGGGCATCTCAACAAGGTTATTTTTCCCCAAGGGACAGGTATTTTATGCTGACCAATGTGTCTTACACCAAAGACAACACTATATGGGGTTATACCGGTCCGTCAAACGGCTCCCGTTACGGTGTGGGCATAACGAATAGTCCCGGCTTGGGGAAAAACGGGATCGATTTTACAACCCTACGGGGAGATTGGCGTAAGTATCTTCGGATAAAAAGTGATTATGTATTTGGTTTGCGGGCATCCGGCGGTATGAGCATGGGAAAACATCCGCAGAAATTCTTTCTGGGCGGATTACCCAACTGGATTAATTACAAATACAGCGGGGCCGGAATTCGGGTCCGCCATATCGAGGAGATTTATTTTGCCTCATGGGAAATGCCTTTGCGTGGAGCAGGTTATTATACGCTGGAAGGAACCCGCTTTTTAATGTCCAATGTTGAATTCCGGTTTCCCCTGTTACGCCGTCTGACTATGGGTTTTCCTTTGCCCATCGATCTGTACGATGTGGGCGGGGTATTATTTTCTGATATGGGCTTTGCCTGGGATGAAGGGGATGATGTCAAGCCGTTTGCAAAAAGTCCAAATGGATTGATTCGAACAAAGGATGCTTTTGCCAGCATCGGATTTGGTGCACGAATATTCCTTGGCTATTTCCTGATCCGGCTGGACCTTGCGTGGGAGACGGATTTTTATCGGACAACCTCCAGCCCGCAGATTTTGTGGTCGCTTGGTGCGGATTTTTAGGTATAGAGGTCTTGTGAATTTTCTCGAGAAATTAAAATCAGCCGTTCTTGTCTGTGATGGCGCCATGGGCACTATGCTATACGCCCATGGCATTTTTATTAATCGTTGTTTCGACGAGCTGAATCTATCCGCACCGAACCTGATTCTGGATATTCATAAAAAGTACACACTTGCAGGAGCGGATATCCTGGAAACCAACACATTCGGCGCCAATCCTCTAAAATTAAAATCTTATGGCCTGGATGATAAGGTGAATGCCATTAACAAACGGGGTGCTCAACTGGCCAGAGAAGCTGCCGGTGATACTCTGTTCGTCGCCGGAGCGATCGGGCCACTGGGTCAGCCGGTAAAACCATTGGGGAAGGTGGAATCACAAACCGCCCGGGACGCTTTTAAGGAACAGGCGCAAGGTTTGCTGGACGGCGGTGTGGATTTATTTATACTGGAGACTTTTACCGATTTAAATGAAATCACTATTGCGTATGATACCATACGAGAAATATCACAACTCCCCGTTATCGCCCAAATGACGTTTACAGACGGGATGACTGTACTGGGTGTTGAGCCTGAAGCAGTTGTCAGCGTTCTGAAACAAAAAGGTGTTGATGTGATCGGTACAAACTGTTCGGTGGGTCCGCAACCGATGCTCGATATCATTACCCGAATGGCTGCCGCCGGAGCTAAATACATTTCAGCCCAGCCGAATGCCGGTAATCCCAAAATGATTGAAGGGCGTAATTTATATCTGTCGACACCCGAATATCATGCCGAGTTTGCAAGGCGTTTTATTACGGCCGGTGCCAATATTGTGGGTGGGTGTTGCGGGACAACCGATGCGCACATTAAAGCGATCGTCAACGCAGTACGTGCTATGCAACCGCGTAAACGCGAAGTGACCATAAAGCCTATAACCGAAATCAAAACCGATGTCAAAGTAATTCCTAGAGAGGAAAAATCCGCTTTGGCTGCCAGATTGGGTAAAAAATTTGTGGTTTCTGTTGAAGTTTTGTCTCCTCGTGGAATCGATCCTTCAACGATTCTTCAGGGTGTTCGGCAGCTTGTTGGTTTCGGCGTGGATGCGATCAATATACCGGACGGTCCACGGGCATCTGCACGAATGTCACCCATGGCACTGGCTCAGCTCATCGAACGGTCCCTGCCGGTTGAGACCATTTTGCATTATTGCTGCCGCGATCGAAATTTATTGGGCATGCAATCGGATTTACTCGGTGCCTACTCTCTCGGATTGCGGAATATCCTGGTTATAACCGGTGATCCGCCTAAACTGGGTGATTATCCGGACGCCACGGCGGTTTTTGATGTGGACGCTATTGGCTTGACACGGGTTGTTACTGGACTCAATCATGGTTTTGATATCGCCGGCAATGCCATCGGCGCGCCTACGGGATGGCACATTGGTGTCGGCGCAAATCCCAGCGCTGTGGACTTGGATGTGGAAATCAGACGGTTATATCAAAAAGTAGAAGCAGGTGCAGAATATATTCTGACACAGCCGGTTTTTGATATCAAACAGTTGGAAAAATTTTTCGATCGAATTCCCGATATCCATATTCCCATACTGGCCGGAATTATGCCGTTGATGAGTTTTCGAACCGCAGAGTTTTTAAACAATGAAGTACCCGGCGTGACGGTACCGGAAAAAATCGGCCAACAACTCAAACATGCGGATAGTGCCGGACAAGCAAAAATAATCGGAATTAAAATTGCGCAAAAAGCAATAGCTTCGGTAAAATCGTTAGATAAAATTAAAGGAATTTACCTTATGCCGCCTTTCATAAAAGAAAAGTACAACATTGCCATTCAGGTGCTTGAGGTTTTGAGATAAAACATATTATTAAGGTGAGGTATTGATGAAAATTTTCAAGTATCTACTAGGCGTTTTGATTATTGCGTCCTCCGGCTACGGACAAATGATGCGCTCCCCCATGCAAACCGAGAAACACAGCAACTATGGCCGTGAATTATTTCTTTATACCGTATATAATTTGCCCGATCGGAGTGATACCACGGCAAGTAAGGCGGATTTTTATTTTACGGTCGTTAATGATATTTTAACGTTTGTCAAAACAGGGGATAATACTTATCAAGCTGAATTTGACCTTAACCTTGTGCTATATAAAAATAAAAATGAACCCATACACGATAAATCCATAAACCGTAAAGTTACCGCTGAGAGTTACGAAGAAACGAACTCGCGGCAGAATCCTCAGTTAATCAAGTTATCGGTTTCCCTTGCTCCCGGTAAATATAAATACAAAATCGAACTCTATGATCATGAATCCAAGAAAAATCTGACACGTGAAGACGATTTGGAATTGGTGGCATTTACATCGGATCGAATTCGTATCAGTGACATTATTTTTGTTGATCGGTTGGATACGATAAAAAACAAAATTACCTATACGCCCAATCTGTCGCGTACTTTTAGCTCAGCAAAATCAGCTTTTAAAGCTTACCTGGAAATTATACCGCCACATGGTGTAGAACAGGTTGAACTAAATTATAAAATTCTCGACAGCAAGGAAGAAAAAATATTTACAGATTCTTTTATTTATAATACCGATCAGTCTCAAATTTCTCGTTTTATTGAGTTAGCACCCGTTAAAAACAAACCCGGTGAATATTATCTTCAGGTCGCTGTGACCGCCGGTAATCAAACTGTGAAAAGTCAGAAACGGTTCAATATTCATTGGGGAAATCTTACACTGCAGGAAGACAATATAGATATTGCCCTCGAACAACTTAGTCTTATTGCACAAAAGAAAGACATCAATATGATAAAAACTGCGGATGCGGATGAGAAACAGAAACTGTTTGAGGAATTTTGGAAAAAGCGGGATCCGACTCCGGCAACCCCGGTGAATGAGTTAAAACAAGAGTTTTTCAGGCGTATCGATTTTTCCAACAGGACGTTTTCAGAAATTTACACCGGCAGAGCCGGCTGGCGAACCGATCGAGGCCAAGTTTACATTAAAAACGGCCCTCCGGACCAGGTGGAACGGCAACCGACAGAGATCGGTATGCCCACCGCAGAAATTTGGTATTATGCCAGGTTAAACAAGCGTTATATTTTTTCCGATAGGCGGGGAAGTGGTGAATTTCGTCTGGTAAAGATTGAATAAATGCTTGATATTTTTCATTATATTTTTGTATATTGATCATTATTCTGCTAATAGCGGTGTATTAAAGGTTCACTCTATAACAATCTATTCATCTAACAAATAAATGCTTTTCAATGGGAGCTGGAATGAAAGCGTGGAAAAAGTCAAAAGCAAGTAATCTGGGAGAAACAGTATTAGCCTGGCGACACCGGGCGAACAACCGGTTTTTGGTAAAATTGTTATCTTGGTTGCTTGGCGCATATGTTTTTGCGATATTAGCATCAATTATTATGTCTTATATACCTTACGGCTTAATCCGTTCGATAGAGAAAGCAGCACCCTGGATTGTTTTTGTTTCTGTATATATCTGGGGCGTTTATAACTCGTTTATGCAGTTTTTATATAACGGCGCAGAATACCGAATTATGAAAAATGGCCTGGCTCAAATCAGACCGGTCTTTGGTTTTGAGTTACCCGGCCTTGACCAAAAAGATGAGATTTATCCCTATGGAAAACATTTCGAGTTTTTATCCTGGAATAATATTAAAGAATTAAAAATAGAAGAAGAAGCGCTAAACGTTATTTTAAAAAAACAAAAAGATACTCTTGTTCTTGGTGTTTCACCTGTTGTTTGTTATTTTTCACCAACCGGAGAAGTAAAGGTTGCACATAAAGGTTTGTTTAGGCCTTTTGAAAAAGATGAAGAATTTGATCGAAATGCCGTAAAATTTATAATTACTAAAGCTCGTGAGACCAAAAAGGAATTTCACGATTCAAACTAGTCTGGAGTCACGTTTTTTTGTATTTCGAGGAGTGATAAAATGCCCTCCAGGATTACCCCATTGGACGTTCGTGCTTTCTGCAGTCAGGAATTGTATCGAAAAGGCGAGCAGATTTTCGAAAACGACCTGGTAAAGCATCGGTTTCAAACCAACTTTGGCCTGCAAGCCACGGTACGAAGCACGGGAAAATACCGGATCGAGATGATTGTTGACGGCGAACAGATTTTCGGGCGATGCAGTTGTCATGCTGGAAGCACACCTTGTGAACACCAGGTCGCGGTCCTACTCGCTTGGCTTAACGAATCCAATACTTTCATAAGCTATCAGCAATTGCGCAAATCTATTCGTGTAAAAGATAAAACGACCCTTATTGATATCCTGTTGAATCTGATAGAGATATTTCCGGAAATCAGCCGATTTTTTGTTGATATACCTGAAAGTGAAGAAGCTGAACTGCTGCGAGAAGATGTTGCGGATATTTTTGATTATCCACAGGCGCAAAAAATTAATCCCCGTGAAATAGAAGACGCATGCCAAATCCTTTTTGTGCGGACAAAACTACTGCGAACCGAAGGCAAATGGGACAAGGCTCGTATTTTACTGTTTGAAATTCTTAACCGGATTTTATCCCTGGTTGATGAACAGCAATTGGCGGATTCTTTCCGGGAAAATTTTATTGCAGAATTGGGCGATGATTATGAAGAAATCGTTCTGAATGATCCCGATTTTGAGACGTATATAGAGGATATTTTTAACGAAACAAAAACGCTTATCGCTCATGATTCCGCCGAATTGGAGGGTGTTTATCTGGACCAATTAAGAAAAAAATTCGGGCTGGAAACAACATTGTAATTATTTGTCACCTTTTTTATTTAACAACCCCGCTAAATGGAGAATTTCATGTCAACTATTTACGTACCTGTCGATACGATTAAAAAATTTATGTCTCTTGCGCTTCAAAAAAGCGGTGTACCTGAGCCGGATGCTGAAATTGTTGTAGACGTGCTGATAAGTTCCGATCTTCGCGGTATTGAATCCCATGGTATCGGCCGGTTGAAAATGTATCTTGATTTTATTAAAGCCGGCGTTCAAAATCCGGTGACCGACATTCAAATTGTCAAAGAAACGCCCGGAACGGCTCTTTTGGACGGTAATTTTGGTATGGGACATGTCATTTCATACCGTGCCATGGAATTGGCAATAAAAAAAGCCAAACAAACCGGTATCGCCGCCATAGCCGTTCGTAACAGCACCCATTTGGGCATCTGCGGATATTATCCCCTCATGGCAGTGAAGCAAAGTATGGCGGGTTTGGCTTTTACCAATGCCAGACCATCAGTCGTTCCGACATTTGGTGTCGATCCGATGTTCGGTACAAATCCTATTGGATTTGGAGTTCCAACCGATGAGGACTGTCCTTTTCTGCTGGATATGGCAACATCCATAGGCCAGAGGGGTAAAATTGAAGTATTTGAACGGGAGAAGAAAAATATCCCCGAAGGCTGGGCGATAACCCGCGATGGGGAGTATATCACCGATCCCGGCGAATTGATCAAAGCGACCGTGCATAAAGTCGGCGCTCTGCTTCCTCTCGGAGGTTTGGGAGAAGAAACGTCCGGACATAAAGGGTACGGCCTGGCATTGATGGTTGAGATATTATCAAGTTGTTTCAGCGGCGGCCCTTTTGGTTGGGATCTTTCCGGATTCGATAAGAACGGTAAGAAAATTCCCAACAGGCTGGGACATTTTTTTATTGCCATCGATATTTCACATTTTATAGAGGTTGAAAGGTTTAAAAAGATAGCCGGTGATATCGCAAGAAGCATGAGGAATTCCGCAAAATATCCGGGCGAAAAAAGAATATATACTGCCGGTGAGAAAGAGTTTTTAAAAGAGCAAAAAATACCGCAAAGCGGTATCCCTGTCAATGATAGTCTGCAAAAAGTGATAAAGGATACGATCCGCGAATATCAATTGGAAATAAAGATGCCATTTTAAAAAATGGAGGCGAACCATGAAAAAATTTTTACTTGCTATCTGTGTTTTGGCCTTTTCTGTGACCTGTGAAAAATCTCCAAACGACAGCGACGATCAGGATGTCAATGCCCAGTTTGCCAGTGCCCAGGAGGCGGCAAGTGCAGTACCGATTTTTATGGAAAGTTCGATGACGGCATTCGCCGCCACCAAGACTGTAAACAATCTGGCAAAAATTATGGCGCCGGCGGATACTCTTTTACCAGACGAATGGACATGCCCGTATATCATTTGGGATAAAGACACCCGCGCACTGGTGCTCGATTATGGAACGGGCTGTATGGGCAACGATGAGAGAATACGATCCGGAAAAATTTCCATTACGATCTCAGGATCGTTACTTCAGGGCGTTTCGATTACGCTCGATTATGAAAATTATTCAGTCGATCAAACGACACTGAGCGGTAGTGTAACAGTGACTGGCCAGGGTACTCAGATGATCGTCACGATTGCCGGTGGTCAAGTCAAAAATGAAAACGGCACCTGGAGCGTCGATGCCACTTTGAGTGTTACGGCCGTGCTGGGTGATTTAGAAACCCTGGATGATGATTATTACATGATCGAGGGAGCCGGAACGGTAAAAGATGCGGAGAATAAAAGCTATACTTTTACAATAACAGAACCTCTGTCGATGTCCATTAACTGTGAATATCCGATGATGGGGAAAATGGAAATTTCTGTCAGTATGGCTTTTACCGCCATGGTGGATTATTTTCCGGAAAAAGGTGATTGTGACGATATTGTGGAGATTACCATCGGTAAAACCAGCCGCACGGTTCATCTGGGAGGAAATGGGTGATAATTGAGGATGTCAATTTTTTTTATGGCCGAATAATTGTTTTTTCCCCGCGCAAAACACTGAACACGCGGAAAAGAGCTTCGATCGACCCGGTAATCTGTGAGGACATTTAATATAAAAGGACCAATAGGTATTTATATTCATTATACTTCAAACATTTGAAAATGATAACCTCTTCCTGAACAAGCCGAAGCATTATTGTCATTACATTTCAAAAGTTTTCGGGATAACTTTTGAGAAATTTTCCTCAATTAATTTAATTTTTCATAAAAAGAGAGTCATATGAAAAAGATCATCATAAAGTCTAACAACATCATTCTCGGTGGTGAGTTGAACGACAGTGAAACAGCCGCAAAAATATGGGACGCTTTACCCATAGAAGGAAAAACCAACACCTGGGGCGATGAAATTTATTTTTCGATTCCGATAACGCTGGAAAATGAACCGGAGGCGCGTGCGGATGTAGAGGTGGGCGAGCTGGGGTACTGGCCGCCGGGCCGGGCGTTTTGTCTGTTTTTCGGCCCCACTCCGGTGAGCACCGGCGAGCAGCCCCGGGCCGCCAGTGAAGTGAACGTGTTCGGAAAAATAATTGGCGACGCCCGTTTGCTGAAAAATGTTAGGGATGGGGATACGGTTACGGTTGAAAGGGGAGAATAGGATGAGGGATTTTATGGCCTTTTTAAAACGATAAAAGCGCGAAACTGTTTGAGTAAAAGCATTATCAGCCAGTTCAATATTTCACAAAGAGCCTAAAGCCAACGACGCAATTATTAACGCCAATCCATTAAAGTTTGATGAACCTCACCAGTTTATCATATCTTAAAAATTTTGACATTTTGTGAAAACCAAGATTTTGAAAAGATAATTGGTTTTTTCTCTGCAGACCATTCAACAAATACGTCTTTTTACAATTCATTTGATATTTTCCAAAAGTTTTTAAAATTTTAAAACGTGTGTTACGCACCGGGATGCATAAGATAAACTGAATAAAAGGCATTTTTCTAAAATATGCCTCTACTGTTTGGATACACTGGCGGCCCGGTTGCGTGAACAGATACGTTGGCACAGCGTTTACCTAATCAACCTTATAGCTAAAAGCTCCTGTAAATTTCTCCTACCATCCAAAACACAATGAATAAATACAGATGTTCCTATGATCTCGTAGATTATTCTATAAGGCTTATAATGAATCTCTTTATAATCAAAAACACTAATTCTTTCCAGTTCAGGTGGTACATGACCACGATTTGGTAATGAAGAGAGAGTCCCACAAACCTCTTCTATTTTTTGGATGAGAAGATCCGCTATTTTTCTTGAATCATTTCTCGCCACATAATCATAGATTTCAAGAATATCTTTTTCTGCATCCTCGATGAGATATACTTTATAACTCATCTTTATTTTTCTCAGAAATTGATTTTTTGATAAATTCAAATGATTCTTCCAATGATTTGTACTGACCTTCGTTTTTATTTTTATTGCTGATCGCAAGAATCTTTAGTAAAGCAAGGCTTTCATGTAATTCCTCAAACGATTTTATATCTTGAAGGACGGCCGTAGCTTCACCATTTTGAGTGATGACCATTGTTCTACGAGATGATTTGATATCCCTAAGTATTTCAGATGCATGAGCTTTTAGATAGCTTATAGGTTTTACAGTTTCACTGAGTTTCATAAATAATTCTCCTTATGCTTGACTATAATTTAGTCATAATTATGGTCAAGGTCAAGAAATATCTACTGCTTTTTGTTAACGATTTTTTCAGGGGCGCGAGCGTTAGGGAAAGTCGGTTCGCCAAACAATTTTTCAACTCAAAAATTCTCTCAAAACGCACCGCTGCTCGCGTCCCCTGCAAAAAAATGTTATGTGCCCTTGCACTAACCAATAATGGTAATTTTTCAAATTTGATTTTATCAATTACATATAGTTAACCAATATTTATTATGAGTTTACACGTCGTAGTATTTGTGAAACACATATTGCAAAGTGCTCCTCGTTAGAAAAGTCTATATAAAGTTTCCCTTTTAAAAAGCCCGGTAGTTCAACATCTTTATTTATAACAAGTGGAAGGACTTTGACTTTCTGATTTTCTATTTGGTCATTCATAGCGAGGTCTAACTCGTTTTGGACCCATCGGGATTCAACAGAAGTATTAGATAAAATGGCACAAACATATTGAGATGAGTCGATTCCTTCTCGAATTTTGTCTATTAATGAGTCTCCAACCAAAATCTCTTTGCGGTCAATCCATACATCAATACTGTTATCCAGCAATGCATTCTCTAGTTTATGTGCAAATACTGCATCTGCATGGGAATAGCTTATAAAGATTTTGGTCTTTTCTTTTCTCTCCATAAGAAAATGGTTTCCTTTAAGCTGGTTTGTTAACAGATTCGCTTTGTCTATATCCTCATAGTAAGCTTTTGTTTCTTCCAATTTTGCCAAGTACAAATCTACCTTCTTCAGATTACTACCTCTTAAATCGGAGTATTCCAAAGTTGTCCCTTCATTCATCTTGCATCCAGTCATGTCTGCATTGCTCAAATCAGCTTGTTTCAATATTGTATCACAAGTATTTGCACCAGCCAGATTCGAATCCTTAAATACTGCATTCTCGAAATTAGAACGAGAGAGATTTGCTTCTTCAAGATTACATTGCCTAAAGATTGTCTGTCTTGCTTCACAACCTTCAAAGTTAGCTTTTAACAACTGAGCCCCATCAAAAGCTGCTTTGTTCAATTTAGTTTTTTCAAAATTGGCTTCTGGTAGCCTTGAAGCGACAAAACTCGCCTGAGAAATATCACAACTAGTAAACTTCGGTGTAGAACCTCTCGACTCGCGAAAATCGGCATCAATAAGAATCGAATTTGAAAAATTGCAGCTCTGAATAACCGTTTTAAAAAAACAAGATTTGTTCAATTTTGTGTTAACTACTGATGCGAATGACATATCTGCATTGGTGAAATTGGCCTCATCGGCCACAACAGAGCTAATTATTGTATCTCTTAAAATAGAATTTTCGAAATTTGCTCCGCGCAAATTTGCTTCGCTGAAATTGGCATTAGATAAATCACAATCTCTAAAGTCGAAACTAGCAAAATTGATTCCAATGAAGTTATAGCCTTTTTCATCACGATTTAAATCGTAAATATATCTTTTATAGAGTTCATTTACTATATATGCTTTTTCATCTTCTGTCAATTCTCGGTCGAAGTCGTCATGACGAGGGATGTCTTTTTTATGCTTGTATTGCTTCAATTTCCACTGATTTTTTAAATATTCATCTTTAAAGACTTTATAATATTTTTCAAGATAGACGTCTCTGAGGTATTTCATCTCAATTTTCTGTGAACGGAGACTTTTATGTTCTGATAATTGCGCTTTAAACTGGTCAATCCATTTTTCCTTTTCTACTTGCCGCATATGGTTCCAGCATTTTTCTGAATTCCAAATTCTAGGACGAATTGCCCATTCGTAGGCCTGCGCAACACAGACTGGACATTTTTCTTCTTTTAGGCTTAAAGTTTTTTTCATTATAATCCTAGCAGCAATTGTAAACAGTTTGTTTAAAATTTAGCTTCATATCACAGCAAACTGCCATTGTTTCAGCCCTTTTCTGTATGCTTAAAAAGGCATATTCTAAAATTTATTTTTTAGCCATAATTTTACACATAAAAGTCATCAGTGGGTTGGAAACATGGAGATTTTTCACTGATGACTCGTGATTCCAGTAAAATTAAAACCTCAAAAAGCCGTAGCTGTTTTCAATCCACTGCATGACTTGGTTGAACTAAGCCCCGCCCCAAAAACAGGGCGGGGCAGTTTTTTAGCCTAATATTTGCAGCCATCGTGAACCAGACAGATCACTTTAAAAAAAAAGGAGGTTCACGATGACTGACTTGCGTAAACGGTTCATTGAGGACTTGCAGCTCAAAGGTATGTCCGAGCGAACCGTTGAAATGTATGTTCGAGCTGTATCTCAGCTTGCCAAACACTATAACAAATCTCCAGACCAAATATCCGATGAAGAACTGCGTTTATATTTTCTCTATAACAAAAACGAGAGAAAATGGTCCAGAACAGCTTCCACTATTTCTTTATGCGGTATCAAG
>JAFGEC010000047.1 GCA_016931775.1 Candidatus Zhuqueibacterota bacterium
CAGTTTCGGGTGGCACAGGATAGGTGCGACGCACCTCCTTTTGCCAAATTTATGTGATTTTAATATTTGTAAGGATGTCGAGAGCCGATGCGTCGCACCTTCCATCCATAACTGAGATATTTCATAATTTTTATATTTTCCCTTGCAATTCCCCTCAGTTATTTCTATAATTAAAAACAACCGACATCACCTTTCCCCTACTGTGAAAAAACGACACGATTGTGAATACCTTTTGAGATCAAACGCCGAAAGAAAGCGGGAAACCTGAAAAACTCAAAAGGAAAAAACACGGATTCCCGGCACGACGAACCTCGACACCACATAACGGACTCGAATTCACATTTTCGTTCAAGACAAAAACACAATGGACATATGAAGGGATAAAAACATGAAAACAAACATACCTGTTTTATTCCATGTTTTTGTAATCTTATTCACACCATCGATGTTATTGGCACAGGAAAACCGACTTACTGCGCAATACAAAATGACCGTCGGTAAAAATGCGACAGTAGCGGTCACCGGTATGCAGGACGATCTTTCAAGTGTCATAGAAACCACCGCCGACGCCGGCGCCCGAAAATTAAATAGTCAGCCACTTCCCAATCTGACATATAATCCCGCCGGTCAAAATACTTTTTCTTACGATCCCGGAGAAAATAAATGTGAATTTCGCACCAGCGTGCGGAATATGGGTGCTACGACGTCTCCCATCTGTTTAATCGCATGGTATCTTTCAAAGGATACCAACATAACAACTGAGGATTTTCACGTTTGTGACGTACCTGTTCTGCAGCTCTTACCCTTTGCCTATCCAACTTATGAAATCTATAACGCCGGAGGAATAAAGGATCTGGAATCCTTTTGCGACATCCCCGCCGGGACCTATTATGCGGGCTGGTATATCGATTTCCAGAATGTCGTCGCGGAATCCAATGAATCGGACAACAGCGGGTATTGGAGTGAGCCCACAATAATTCTCAGGCCTAACATTCAATTAGCGACGGTGGGCGGCGCAGGGGAGATTTCCTTTTCTTATTTTCCCGCGACGCATGTTTGTACTTTCAAGTACCATGTCGTCAATCACGGACCGGCCATGGTCGGTGAGTTCGACATTGGTTTCTTTCTGTCAAAAGATAAAACACTTTCACCCAACAAGGATATATTAATAGGCACGGAAAGGATGCACCAATTATACTATGGCGAATCTCAAGGCGGAGATATGAACATATTCCTGGGTGAAACGATGAATTTGCAATCCGGTACCTATTACGGCGCGATCTATGCGGATTATAATTTCAAAATCGATGAACGTATTGAAACGGATAATTTCAAGTTGTTTAACAATCCCAAAGTGAATTGGACGTCAAACATGCAGCCGGAGGTCCGGTCCATATCACCCGACAGAGCAGAAAATACGGGTGTCGTGGAAATAACCAATCTTTCGGGCTCCGGATTTGACCATGGCGCTGAGGTGATTTTGCAAAAGCAGAACGAAGACGATATTTTTGCCCATGATATTGTTGTAGAGAATATAAATAATATCGCCTGCAGATTTAATCTGTGGGGTGCGGCACCGGGTGTATGGAATGTTATGGTGAAAAATCCAAACGGTAAAACAAGCGGCCAGAGCGGCGCGCGATTGTTTACCGTAACCGGCCAACCGTCGAATATTATATGGGTAATAAATACCAGTGATTCGGGCCGCGGTTCTTTGCGAAATGCTATCCTAAAAGCCAACATCCGTGCAGGAGCCGATACTATTTATTTTGCCATCCCAACCACCGATCCCGGTCTGGACACATTATCGGGTGTATGGACAATTACACCTCAAAGTCCTTTCCCATGGCTCAGAGACGACAGCACGGTGATCGACGGTTTTAGTCAGGCTGCTTTTGCCGGGGATTTGAACCAGGAAGGACCGGAAATACAGTTGAACGGCGCCCAGGCGGGCGACACCACCTGCGGATTTTTCATCCGTTCGGCCTACAATGTGTTGCAGGGATTGATCATTAACGAATACAGAGAAGCGGGTATACTTTTGGCGGATACAAAGGCGCATCACAATACCATAATAGATAATTATATCGGTGTTAATGCATCGGCAACAGAAATTTTACCAAATAAAAAATGGGGGATTTACATTTACCGGGGCGCAGAAAATTCAATCGGTACGTTTCAATTGCAGGCGAACGGAAATCCGGTATTGAAAAAAAGGCAAACAGGCCGCAGGATGAGTAAAAAGGCCATCGATGCACAGGTACCCACAGGTGGAAACATCATTGCCGGAAACCACGGCGGCGGTATTCTGATTTACGGTGAAGAGGCAAAATCAAATTTAATTCTCGCCAATAACATCGTCGCAAATTATGATGACGGCATCACGCTGGCCGGCGGGGCCAGCGGCAATCTCGTTTTTTATAATGTTATTGCTCTCAACAAAGGGCATGGCGTGGAGGTACTGGGAGCACCATCCATTGAAAATACCATCACCGTCAATTCGATCTGTGCCAATGAAGAGGAAGGCATTTACCTGAACGGCGGCAACCTTATGCTGGCATCGCCGGTGGTGTTTACCGCCACCCCTGCTTCGGTCACAGGCTCCGGCCCCGCCCATGCTTTCATTGAGATATACGCCGACCAGGAAAATGAAGGCGAGGTGTATCTCGGCAGTTCGCAATGTGATGACCGGGGATTTTTCGGCTGGACCGGGTTTACATCCGGTCCGAATGTCACCGCCATTGCCATAGATGATGCCGGCAACACGTCACAATTCTCCGCTCCCTGTGCTTTTGGCACTTCCGAGGAACTCGCCGTAACCACAACGGCAAACTCGGGAGAGGGATCCCTGCGGCGTGTTCTTCAACGGGCCAATTCCGCACCGGGTCCCAACACTATCGTTTTCCGGATTCCAGCTTCGGATCCGAATTACAACAGCAGCACCGGCGTGTGGACAATCCGGCCCGAAAGCCGTTTACCGGAAATCACCGACAATGACCTGGTGATCAACGGATTTTCTCAGGCTGAGTTTATCGGAAATGATGCCAATCCCTATGGACCGGAAATTGAGCTCGACGGGAGTCTGCTCAGCGATTCTCCCGGTCTCTGGATATTGGCATCCCGGATTATTATCGCAGAGCTTGTTTTCAATCGTTTTCCCGGCCAGGGTGTATTTTTAGCCGGTGTGGACGGCGGATTTATTTGCGGCTGTTATATCGGGACCGATCCCACCGGAAAATTATCGATGGGAAATTGGGGTGGCGTTCATCTGTACAACAAAACAAAAAACTTTATCATCGGCCCGCCCGATTCGACCTTACCCGGAAATATCATTTCGGGAAATATCTCCTCAGGCGTTTTCGTATCGGATTCCAGCCGGCACAACCAAATCGTGTCGAATGTGATTGGTTTGGACAGGGATGGCGGGATTCTCCCGGAAAGCAATCCGACGGGCATTTTTTTTAACAGTGGATCGGACAGTAATACGGTACAGGGAAATTTAATAGGCGGCAACAGGGGATTGGGTGTCCAGATCAACAATTCAAATAATATCCATATTATCGGCAATGGGATCGGAACGGATGGCCTTTTTGAATCCGATCTGGGCAATCAGAATGACGGGATTCAAATTACCGGTGTTTCCGCATGTAATCAGATTTCAGAAAATTTGATCGGCTACAATAAAAACAATGGGATCAGTGTAAAAGGACAAAGTGCTGTACAAAACCGTCTCAGTCAAAACCTCATTTACGGAAATACAAATAAAGGAATAGAACTCGAGGGTGGTAATGCGGAGATTTCCCCGCCGATCCTCATATCGGCTTCTACCGACCATATATCCGGGACATCAGGCCCCAATCAAATCATTGAAGTTTACGCCGACGAGGGCAATCAGGGAAAATATTATCTCGGCAGTACGGTGTCGGAAAGCTCCGGTGAATTTGTTATGAATACCGGTGTTGAACTTCCCCTGTTGGTGAATACAACGGCAATAGCCATGGACAGTTTGGGAAACACCTCTGAATTCAGTGCACCGCTGGCCGTGGGAATAATCCGCGACAATGTGACCGCACATGTCAAAAAGTTCACTTTGGGGCCCAATTTCCCCAATCCGTTTAATGCGACGACGACGATTAACATGTCCCTGCCGGAGCCAGACCGGGTGACACTGGAAATATTTAACACACTGGGGCAAAAAATTACCACGCTGCTGGATCGGGAAATGAATGCCGGTGTTTACGAAATATCCTGGAATGCGACAAATGACTTTAGTCAGCCGGTGCCGTCGGGTCTTTACCTGTGCCGGTTGCAGTCGGGTGAATATCACAGGACGATACGTTTGGTTTTGCTGAAATAAGATATGTTATAGCAAAACCGATAAAATCGTTTTTATGACTATTTTATTTATATCAACTATACAAACCGTTCATGGTTTGGGACGCGGAACGTTGGGAAAGCGGGTATCCACGCCCCATTTTGGAATTGTGTAAATACGTTCTAAATATATCCTCGAGGGTGGACACCAGTTGGTAAAGTTGCCATGAATGAAATAAAAGCAGTTAAAGGATGATAAAATTCTTTAGAAATTTCCGGGCACATGGGGCAAATTGTGATTTCACACGAACACTTTTTTTGAGTGCCAAATCGGAAATACCTTTGAGGGGAAATTTTGTCCGTTGTTTTCCTTTTTCACCGCCGCCGTGGCCTTTTCCGCCGTCTTTGGTTTTTGCCGGATTTGCTTGTTTCCCTCCGATCCTCTTTAACCGATGGCGCGGCGAAAGGTGCATGCAGGATTTGCTGATAATAATCATCCAGCAGCATGGCGATAATGGCTGATTCGTCCTCATTCTCGGCCAGACTGCGCCCCAGAGAGACAAACCGCCTGCTGCGTTCTGTGGCGAGCTTGTCCCGCTCACGGAGCCGCGCTTCGAGCAGAGCGATTAATCTCTCTGAAACAATGCTCTCTACATCCTCATCTGTGGGTATTTTCTTCTCCAACATGTCGATATTGTAACGTTTGGCGATACGTGCGAGAAGCCGTTCTTCATTCCTGTTGACCAAAGAGACGGCAATCCCGCTTGCCCCGGCCCGTCCTGTCCGTCCCGCCCGGTGGATATAGACTTCAAAATCCTCCGGTGGTTCATACTGAATGACATGAGATAAATCCGG
>JAFGEC010000442.1 GCA_016931775.1 Candidatus Zhuqueibacterota bacterium
AAATTTATAACATCAATGGAAGAAAAGTGAAAACATTGGTAAATCGGACACTCGACTCAGGAACACATGATATTAGCTGGAGATCACGTGACGATAATGGAAATGTAGTTAGTAGTGGAATGTATTTTTGTAAAATTCAAGTCAGAGGTCAATCTAACAAGTATCATGGTTCGAAAAAAATGATATTTCTTAAATAACAATCCTATTTCGAACTGAAAGATACCCTGAAGATGTCCTTGAAAAAAATTAGAGAGTCCTAAGGGATTATAATAGAAATTGAGAATATGATTGATGAATAATACAACATTTGTTACTCAAATAGGAAAAATTATCTCATGAAAATTAAAATCTATTTTATTAATTTAACCCGTTGTGCATAATTAAAATATGACAAAATAAAATGTGCATTAGTTTAAACTTTATTATAATGTACGCACTCCCAATCAGAAACATCGATCAACTTGAATTACTGAAAACGTTTATGCCATTTAAAGATCATCTAAACAATGACAACCGCTGGATAGTCCTTGCCGACCTGATCGACTGGGGAGGTTTTGAGAAGACCTATTCACAAACCTTTAGTCATACCGGCCGTCCGGCAATCGAAGCACGGATGCTCATTGGTGCTTTGATCTTGAAGCACATAATCTGTGTGAGTGACAAGGAGATAACTCGGCAGATATCTGAGAATCCTTACCTCCAATAATTCATTGGAATGGATGATTTTATGAGCCGTGCTCCACATTGAGCAAAGTCGCTGGTCGTAAAGTCAGGACAAAATGCAAAAAGGCCCAGAAAGAGTGTCGTGAATTTCAGAAGAAAAGACGCAAGACGAAGGCTGATATCAGGAAGAAGAACAAGTGTGCTTTTCACTGGCGGCGGCCGCGATACCGCTGTTTTCCACAATCCACAGCGCCGCAGTATCTTTTCCAATAAATATATCCTCTGAGAAACAAGGGAGGTAGCCCAAGAGGTAGCATATGTTACAAAATTATGGCAAAGGCAAAAACAAAAGAAAAAACTGAAAAATATTCGAAAATGTTATTATAATTTGACTCAACATTAGGCCATTTTCCCTCAAAAAATGAAAAAAAAGTATATGAAGGCGCACTTTTCCATGGCCCCTGAAAAACAAGAAAAAAATATATCATGAATTGCCGATTTCCCATATAGGAGGACCTCGTCTTTTTGGTAATTCATCAACAAAGTTCAAATCATGTCCGCAGTATGGACATTTTCTGATTTTTTCATTTTTTATTGTTTCGATTTTTTTTTTGACGTATCTTTTACCAATCAGTTCTTTGACAAAATCCAGTTCGGCCCGTTTTTTCGTTGCCAGACTTTAACAAAGCCGCGCGGTAAAACATGTTGGAGAAAACGCCTCATAAACTCGAATGTATTCAAACGACAAGTTGAAATGGTTTTGTATTCAGCATCTTTATACCGGAATGTGACCGTCTCTTCGTCATAATGAAGAATATTCTTGTCGGAAATAGCAACACGAAAGATATAGGGTGCCAAATACTTGAGAACGTTTTCTCCGTTACCCACAGGTTCGATGTGACAAACCCATTTCTGCCTCCTGACGTTTGCAGGAACATCTTGAAAAAAGCCGGCATCCTTGAGTGCTTGTTTAAACTTGGCACGAATAAGAATGGAGAGAGGTTTGGCATGGATAAAAAAGTCGGGTTTTGTGTGCCTCCAACGTTTACCATCCATTGATATCCCTCCACCGGGAATGAGAAAATGGATATGCGGATGGCCGCTCGATATGTGCCTCGTATCAAGTTGCGGGGGGAACCATAGGGCTGTTCATTTAGGCAGCTTCATCATTCTACGCCGCATCCACCGCACAGCCGCGCGTTGGTTGTCGTATTAATAATCTAAATTAACAAAAAAATCAGGAGAATCTACTGACAAAAATCAATTCATCATTCAAAGAGAGTCTTCGATCAAACATGACAGAAATTAAGGAAGTAATAGAAGATTCTTGAAAATATATTCGACGAAGATTTGCGGATTTTCGGTAATCCTGAAATTGCTCAATTCAAAGAGGTTGATTATGTAATGATTGCCCGCGATCCGAAAGATCCCCGTGACGCGACCCTTACCTGGCAACCTGTTGAAGGAGCCGACGGTTATGTCGTTCGTTATGGTATCGACCCCGATAAGTTTTACAACAACTATATGATTTATGATGCTTATTCTTTAACCATGCACAGTCTTAACAGGGATGAAGAATATTATTTTGAGGTTGAAGCATTTGACAGCGGTACGGATTATTACCGGGAAAGTTAGCGGGAAATTTATCGTGGCATTGAGATATGATAAATCATCACGAGAGAGGAAGGAAGAATGAGAAAAAACCTGACTATTTTAATTGCTTTATTTTTTTATTTTTTAACGAATACACAATATCGTGCGTTTGCGCAAACAGATACACCTTTAAGGCGTCCCATCTCACCTTCAAGCCCGATGTGGTTAATACATATCGATACTTGGAACTGGTCCGATCCCCAGAAGGTGATCGACTTGATTCCCAAAGACATCCGTCCATATGTGGTGTTCAATATTTCACTTTCCATTAGTCATGATGAAACAGGACGATTTAACATTGTAGAATACGGCTACGAGACCGCCAAATCGTGGGTAAGGACCTGTGCGGAGAACCGGGTGTGGTGTATGGTTCAGCAGTCCAGCGGAGGATTCGCTCACTTTTCAGATACCGATTTATCCGTTTATGAAGAGTTTTTTCAGGATTATCCAAACTTTATCGGTTTTAACTATGCTGAACAGTTCTGGGGATTTGATGACAAGTTTTCCGTATCATGGACCCGGCGGATGGCCCATTTCACAAATTTAATGAAACTGTGCGATTTATACGGCGGTTACCTGGTTGTAAGCTGGTGCGGCGCGTATTACGGTGCCGGTATAAATCCAATAGCCATGATGAAACGTAATCCTGATTTTGCAGCTATCTGTAAGCAATCTCCGGACAACTTTATCTTGTGTGAGAAATTTACATCAAA
>JAFGEC010000443.1 GCA_016931775.1 Candidatus Zhuqueibacterota bacterium
ATCGACCATTGTTTCCCGTTCACGGCCTCTTCCCCAAGGCATCCGAAGCTCCGGAACGTGAAAATAAACATCATACTGGCCGCTTTCATCGAGCTGGGCGTTCCAGCTGACCTTTTTATTGCCGTCTCCTGTTTTAATCACATAAGCGGAATGGATATATCGACCGAAAGCCGAATTCCATATCACCGGCCGCCAGCGGTCGGGCCGCCGCCACCAGAAAGCACCGAGATATTCCTCGTCATCTTGGGATGAATCGATTCCCAACAGGCGTCTCACCGGACTTGTTGTCGGTTGGTAATCCACTGAAAAACCTTCATCTTTATCATCCACAATCAACTCACCCGGTACCTCCAGAGAGTACATTTCGTCCAGTATTTGTTTACCTTCGATCGGATTTACCCTTCGTTTTTCTTCCAGGTCTTCCAGCCGGTTCATCATCATTGAGGGTAAATTTTGAGAAAGTTTGGTATCAATTTGATATCCGCGTGGCGGTGAATCGAGTACAAAACCCAACTCAACAGACGTATTTGCGGGAATAAGATATAAATATTCTTCATCCTCATCTCCCTCCCCGCCGGGACGGAACCGCATCCTGTCACCGGAACGGAATGTAAAGCCAATCAACCCATCAATCTGTTCCGTATTGGCCACTTTGACCAGCACCTGAAACCGGGTTCGATCGGCATCCACAAATTTGTATGCTTCAACCGGTGAAATAAGAAATCCCGGAATCTTGGTTTCCGCATACCAGGTCTTTAATTCTTCATCCAAATTTATTTTGAACCGGTCGGTAATGGCCGTCAAAAACTTTTGTGCATCGATTTGCTTGTGACGATTATCCAGTAAAAACCGGTTAAAAAAGTTTAAAAACGCATCCTTACCCACCCGTGTTTGGATCAAGCCGAATAAATAGCCGCTTTTTACTTTGATAACCGTCGGTGCGATATCAAACTGCTCGGGATCGTTTATGATATCGGGGAAAGTCGTTTTACCCAGCGCAATACACGCTTTTTCCTCATCGGATATGGATTCAATAAACCTTCTGCGTCCGGGACCACCACTTTCGCTTTGATTCGACAGAAATGATTCACAGACAGCATTGAGCACCGGCCATCGCTCGCTGTAAAGATAATTGGTAAAAGTATAATAATTTCCCAAAATCGTATATTCAGGAGGATTGGACATGAGATCATCGTCAAAAAAGCGAAAACCTCTGCTCAAAAAGACGCCATTTATAAACCGTTCAAACATGACAGCCTGTGCTTCCATTTCAGTTTGTGTCTGGTTGCTACGTCTTTGCCAGCGCTCGCGCCTACGTGCCATTCCTTCGAAATCCATTTCGTTGGATAACAATCCGTTTTCTCCAACCAGTACCTGTTCCGGTTGCATGACTTCGGTCGTGCTGCTCCACAATCGCTTTTGCGCATAAAAATGCACAGGGACCTCGACGATACTCAGGCGTTTAAAAGGATAGGTCAATCCCAACCGGTTCTCAAAATCCTGCCACGATGATTTGATAATCGCAGCGAGCGTATCACCAACCTGGTCGAAACTCTTTTTATAATAATTATGCTCCTGCAGAGTGAACAATTGATAGTGGATACCTTCCACCGTCAGGCTGTCCAATTTGTAATTGCCGACAGCAAGTGAAATTTGTGAAAGGGGTTCTTCCGGTTTGAAATGGTAAACACCGTTATTCTTCTTTTCCACCGCGCCCTGAGAGACAGCGACAAGTCCAGGTGATGTATTCACATCGAGTTCAAATCGAATAAAATCCTGTTTGGCCGCCTTGGGAAATTCTGACCCAAAAGGGATACCGGCCGCCGGATACCACATATCGGCACGTGTTAAAAGAACGTAATCGGACTCGACAAAGCTATAGCGCCGTTCCGCTTTGTAAATCCACAATCGGTACAAGCCGTTGCGGCGGTCGTCTTCCGTACTGGCGTAACAGGCTTGCTCGTTAACCGTACCGGAATAAAAAATTTGCAGCGAATCTACACCACCGGGCGGTATGGGGCTTTCTGGCTTGACGGTAAATATATGCAAATTTTGCTCAAACGTGAGAGTTTCGCCTTTACGGTCGATTTTTTGGATTCTGAAACCAGGATTCAGATTAAATACATAGTCCTGAATGGTTTCCTTGGTATTGTTTTGAAAAGTCAGAACGGCGGTTACTTCAAGTTTTTGTCCGTTATGGGTCAAGTCAAGCCGGCAAGAATTAATGGTTACGGCCGGTTTATCTGCCATTGCGCTATTGAGTGCATTTATATCTGCCCGTAATGACCGGCCGGCGTTGTAAATATTGAAATAGCTGAATCCCAAAAATACAGCAGCGATAAAGGACAGAATAGCGAGCACAAGCGCCGACTTGTGTAATACCGGAGACTGGGGCAGACGCCGCAATTTGAGTACCGTCAAGCAAATAAAACTTAATCCTATTAAAACATACATACCGCGTTGTAAAAGCAACAGATTCAGATGACTGAATCCGACAAAATCGGAATATACCAAGGGCAGATAAAATGCCAGAGAATCAAACATTGTATACAGCTTGTCCTTGAGAAAAAACAAGCAAATACCAAAATATCCCAACAATATAATGGAAGAGACCGCCTGATTTCGAAAAATGATCATGAGTACGTAGGCAAGACCGGTGATAAAAATGACCGTAGGCAGCGTGATCAACAACAGGTAATAAAGATAGGCAGCCGGATGAAAGGCCACGTCGGAAAACACGCCGTTAATAATGGCGGCAATTCCGAGAATGACAAGATTCAGCAGCAGAAAAATAGTAATCAATCCAAGCGTTTTACCGAAAACGTAATCGCCGTTGCTGAGTGAACGCATATATATAACTTCGGTGGTGTTGAGTTTTTTATCACGCCGCAGAAAATCCGATGCCAGATAGATGGCGATCACTGCCTGGATAATATTGAGAAGAACAAGGTTTTTGTAGGGAATAAAAGACGATAATCCGCGGAATATCCAGGGCGTGGTTTCAAATGCAGTGGTAAAAAAGGCAATATTGGCGAACGTAAGCACAGCCACGGCAATTCCGGCAAAAATTCGAAAGAACCAGCTTCGCCACAGGGTTTTCATTTCATAATATGCAACGGTTCTTATATGACGTAATGATATCATTTCTTTCACCTCTTTTGTTAAATTCAACCGGAATTAACCGGCGAGAACCTCGTCATCCACATGCCGTCCGATTTTATATTCCATAAAATAGACGTAAGCGTGTTCGAGATTCGGCTCAATGGACCGGCCGGCATAATCCTTCAGTCTGTCGGCAACCACCTGTACTTCCATTCCGTTTGCTGTAGGAACCGTAGAAATAACCGGATATTTTTCCTGGATCACCGCGACTTCGGAATCTATCGCATCAATAGCCCACACGTGGCCGCGCGCCATTTCCACCAGTGCATCAGGGGATTGATTAAATACAACTTTACCCTCGTTCAGCAGCGCCATGTCGTGGCATGTGCTGGAAATATCGCCCACAATATGAGTGGATAAAATGATAACGATGTCTTTGGTACTCATATCAGCAAGCAGGTTTCGAAAACGAATGCGCTCTTCAGGATCCAGACCGGTAGTCGGTTCGTCTACAATAACAATCTTGGGATTACCGATAAGCGCCTGAGCGATACCCAGTCGTCGTTTCATACCACCTGACAATTTGTTGGCCATCCGGTCCCGTACATCGAACAATCCGACCTTTTCAAGCATTTCGTCCACAGCCGTGCCTCTTTGACGTTTATTGCTCAATTCAGTAAACGATGCCACATAGTCCAAAAATTCCCATGTGCGCAATTTTGCAAACAGAGTAAAATCCTGCGGCAGATAACCCAGCATGGAACGTATTGCCCTGCGGTCTTTCATTAAATCCAGATCGCCCACCTTTACGATACCCGTTGAAGGTTTCATCAGTGTAACCAGAATACGCATGAGCGTGGTTTTGCCGGCGCCATTGGGGCCCAGCAGACCGTACATACCGCTGTTAATCACCAAATTGACGTCGGACAACGCCCTGTTGCCGTTTTTATATACCATTGACAAATCTTTAATGGAAATTTTCATTTGTTCCTCTTGTTCGAAATTTTACTGGGTAGTTTTGAGAGTGGTTTTTGACAGATTTTAAATTTATGCACAAGTTTATTTCTCGATACGATTTAGCACATTAATAATAGTTACACGGTTTTGTCGGGGTATAAGACGAATAAGGAAGAGAAAAGTTCCGTGAAGGCTCTGCTATTGTCTATTGAAAAAAATGGTCCTCTGTGTTACCCGGAATATGGGAACTTCAAATTTCTTCCACTGTGATTTTACCCTGGGAGAAAAAAAACACTCCTTTTAAGATGCTTAATTTGACTCCGGCACATTTTTATTCATTTGATATAATTCGATTCGCTTTTTAATAATCACGGCAAGTCTTGTTATCCCTCTTGAATTTGCCAATCGAAGTGCGGCGTTTGCATTGACAATAGCTTCTTTAAAATTGCCAGCCTTTGCATACGCGTCTGCCAGCAAAACCAACGACTCCGGTTCCTGATAATGGGTCAATTCACATCCTTTGGTCGCCAGCTGGATCGCTTCCTCCAAGTTACGGTGCGTTGGATCGTTGGTATTGAGAAGCAGTATCGCCAGCCCATTAATTGATGGAAGAGCGTTTGGATTGTTTTTCAGCGCCCTGTGGTAGTAGGCTGCCGCTTGTTCAGGTTTGTTTTGTCTTAAAAGAATCATCGCAAGATTATTCAGTATATGCATGTCATCCGGCTCAAATTCTAATGCCTTACGATAATGGGCAATCCCAGGATCGATTTGTCCATTTTTAATTAAAACATTTGCAATAGTCCCGTGCGTTTTCGCATTGGAAGTCAAGGAAGCAGCTTTATTTAAATGTTCAAGCGCCTCGTCATTTTTGCCCTGATCAAAAAGTGCTTGCCCCAGTTTGATGTGTGAATCGGAATTTTCCGGATCGAGGCTCACGGCCTCGTTCAGATGTTTCATGCCCTCCTTACGTTGGCCACTCGCCCACAGAAGATTTCCCAACTGGGCGTGCGCCTCGCTACTTTGACCATCGATTCGAATTGCCTCGCGGCTGTGTGCAACCGCCTCATTGAGCCGATCCTGACGAGCAAATATACGTGCTATTTGAAGTTGAGCTTCTATATTATCAGGATTTATTTTCAGTGCTTTCTGACAGGCAATTTCTGCATTTTCATAATCATCCGTTTTCATGTATTGCATGGCCACTCTCAGGTAGGAAAAATCATCAATGAAATTTTCATCGATTTTCCTGAGGCCATTGGATTTTATATTTACAAATTCAGGTATATTCGCCGCTCGATCTGCAGCGGTGAACTGTGACAGCAGTACGGGAGGACTGCTGTTTCCTTCTTCATCTATATGAGTCAGAAAAAGCTGGGTATAAGGCGAATTCACTTTTGAGGAAAATACCAACCATTTAGAATTTGGTGACCAACTATGCCATGAATTCATGAGGCTGGTATTACAGCTCAGTCGTTTTGCTTCGCCGCCCTCTGCAGGCATAATATAAAGCTCACTATCCTTTTGCAGCAGCATAAAGCTCTTGGCTTTACAAAAAACGATCCATTTGCCGTCGGGAGAATATTTTGCAAAATAATTGCTGTAACCATCATTTGAGGCGCCTTGGAGAGGTTCCGGAGTTCCGCCAATACCGTCGTTAAATGGAATCCGATACAAATCGTATATGAACAAACTATCCCGGTTAATAAATTCCCTGCACTCATCAATGGTCAATAGCACATCCCCCTTTTCACGGATAGACTTGAGTGTGATTGCTCTGCTCCTTGCAAAGACAATGGTTTTCCCATCAGGACTCCATGATGGATTGCTTTGGACATATTTTTTATCATCCGCACCCGGTAATGCGTGGAATTCCCCGGATTCCAGAAAATAAACGACTAAAATCCCTTTCACCGGGAAGAAAAGCTGTGAAAATTCCAGATTCGGTACGGCGACAAATACCGAACGATCTTTGACGGTACTCACAACATACTTTCCGTCAGGGGAAATCTGAGATAAAAGTCCAAAGGTGAGTTCGTTATCTTCTTTTTTATAATCGCTCCAGGTAATTATATTTTCCTTTTCGAGGACCATTTCCTGCGCGGTCGGTACGATTGTATATGAACCTTTGTCGTTGGCATAATCCACATCCATTCCAAGCAGCGAGCCGTTTGAAGAGAATGAATGGCAATTACCGCACACGGGCAGTTTCTCCAGTACAATCGGCGGCTGTTCGCTGGACGAGATTTCCCCAAATCGCCATCGGATGCGAGACGGATCCTTAACGGCTTCTGAAAACGGTAAATTGACTTCTCGGTAGAAAATGGGAGCACCGACACTATCCTTGGACGTGCTGATTGAAATTTTTGCTTTGGACAGGAAGTTATTTGCGCCCTCGCGTTCGAATCCCCAAATGGTTATTTTCGCTTTCTTTTCAGTCGAACGGTGCTTAATTTTCGACCATTGTTCTTCAGGGGGCGTCCATTCCTTCTTATCACTGAGGAAAGTTACACCTTTTTCGCCATCCTGAAAATCTATCGAGATGAGCCAGGAATCCGCTCTTTCGTTGGTATCAAACCATTCAAATTTAGGGGGGATGATCTCAGGAGGAAAGATCGTTTCGTCATAAGGATAGCGGATTTCTATCGGGCTACAATTATCGACTTGACGGTATTTGGCCAGAATTTTATCACTTGAAAGGGTTCGCGGACGAAGGAAGGAAAAAACCGCCAGCAGGATGACAATAATTCCCGCCGTTCCTATTAACAGATTGTTAATAGATTTACGCATGAATGCCTACTTTCCTCTTTTATTTTATGAATGAATGGATTTCAGTTTTTTCACCATTTACCGGCTATTATAACCATGAGCTCATTTCAAATACTGTTTCATTTTTGCAAGTACTTTGTATCAAACCGGCTGCAAATTAAAAAAAGGAAAGCAGACTTTCCTATTTTAATCTTTACATTTTTTCATTCAGAAATCGTAAAGATGACATCAGTGACTACTTATACCTAAACCAAAAACAAATAATTGATTCAAACATACCTTTTTTTGTACGCGTTATATTTTTACATTGTATATTAGCATAGCAAAAAAGGAACGCGGTTTGAAATAATACTAAATCATAGCTAAAAAATCAACAGTTTTGTCTGGCAGGGGATATCTTAAACTACAATGATAATCAACCAGGCTTCCCTGTTTCAGCATGATTATTTTTAGCCTCGTGCTGAGACGCAGGGGCGCAGAGATTTTAGCCGGGTAATTTGGTTTAATGTGTCGGCTATTCCTATTTTTTTTTAAAATTATGGTAACAGAATCACAATCATGCAAAGATTTTATTTGAATATCCTAAATAAATACATTATATTTTTTTATTTACATAAAAATATACAATAATCACCGGTTTCAAAAACTGGATTATAAAATGCCCATAATATCGCAATTTTTTGGTATCATCATTCGAATGTTTTATGATGATCACAATCCTCCACATATTCATGTGGAATTTCAAGGGCAGAAGGCAATTTTTGATTTTTCGGGTAACGTGGTCAAAGGTGATTTGAGATCTAATACTGCAAGAAGGCTTATCAGAGAATGGATCGATATTCGGGTATCACAACTAGAAGAGGATTGGCAATTAGCGAGGGAAGGTAAACCTATCAAAATTATCGAACCGTTAACCTAAAAGGAATGTCATGTGGAATTTTAACGAAATTATAGCAATAAATTACAAAAAAAAGTACATTTTCCATATACTTTTTGATGATGGAACGGCTGGCGACCTGGATTTTTCTGATTACCTGAACAAAGGCCCGGTATTCGAGCCGCTTAGGGATACTGAATATTTTAAGAAAGCTACAATTCAAGGAGGAACGATCGTCTGGCCGAATGGGGCGGATATTGCGCCGGAAACGCTATATGAAAAACTATTAGTGAAAGAACAACTGATCATTCAAAAAAATCAATGACATACAACTGATATTTGAGGTTTAACCAAATTCGAGGGGCAGCACATTTTTTGACGGCGTGTAAGCCTGCAACGAGAGGCAATACACGGATGAGTTCGGAATTATTAAACAAAGCAATAGAACGACTTCAACGCTTTCAGTGTTTTCCACCGGCTTTACAGCACGTTGAATTCGCAGAAAAGCACAGTAAGTTTAAAATAAGCATTGCCACTTTCATCCTGACTCAATGCCATCCCTAATCCGATACCGGCACAAATTAAACCATCAATACAACCCGCTGTAACAACACCTCTCCCAGTATATTCAGAATCAACTTTTAATTTTCGCCCACAAGATGGACAAAAATTGTGAGCGCATTCATCCTTCATCTGAATTTTCTATACTTCACGACCACATGAGTACAATAAAAAGGATAATCTACAATATAATTCAATTCAGCACAATTTTACATATCTCATTTCGGAAAAAATCCACAATCCAACAATACTCCCCATCCCATGTTATTTCTCCTGGATTTGCCACAGGAGATTCAATCGCTTCTAAAACTTGTAAGGTTTCAATATCAATTTTAATCAAGCTAGAATTTAAATCGGTTGTATAGTGATTATCGCAATACCAAATATATTGACCATCCCATAATAATCCGGTTATATAATCCGCTTCGATATCAAAAGAAGATTTTATTGTCAGGTCATTTCGATTAAAGTTCAATATTTTATACTGTGTATTTTCAGATGCGTAAACAATGAACAAAACTATTATTTCATTTTGATTCAATACAATATTATTAATAAAAAACCGATATCCATATCCAAATTCATTTTCATACTTTTCATACAGCAGATCGACATCAATAGAATCGGTTATGGAATTATCTATAGTATTTAGCTGATAGAGTTTGTCTGATGCTACCCATAAATTAAAACCGTCAGAAGTTAAATCTAAAATAAAATGATGCTCGAAAGTAAACGACAGTGATTGATCTCCATTGCAGGTATCAATTTTCGTAATTTCATTATCTCCTGTCTGTCCCCACAATTCATTTTTTGTATAACAAATATCAATCATGTATTGATCAGATGAAATGCATTTTATTTTACCGGCGGGTTCGGATTCAACTGTAATAATAACTGGTTCAGACTCTGTTTTAATATCATTGATATAAACAACTTCCACTAAAAAGCTGTATTCTTCCCCTGTTTCAAGCAATGGACTCAAATATTTTTGATGCTTTCTGTGTAGAATTGTAGTAATACCGTATGAATTGTGCATTGAATATCTCTTGACATGATATTCTCGTATACCCAATTTGATATTTTCAGGTGGAGCTGCCCACTCCAGCAGTACCATATCATATTTTTGGGCTACAACTATCAACGTTGGGCTCCAAGATGTATCTTCAGACCATCTTACTTCAATGGGATTTTTTTTTATACAAGAGAAACTAGTACAAAGTATAATCAGTATTAAGTTTCTTAATTTCATTTTTCCCTCGATTTATTCAAATAGAAATAATTATAAATAAATATGGATTCCCAAATTATAGTAAAAACCTGTTAAATCGATTCTGCCGGCTCTCCATTGAGTTGGTCCTAATTGACCATCTTGAAAGAGCATCATGCCGCCGGGACCAAATATCTTATTCGATCCCATTTCTGTATAAAGCAATTTGGTTTCAGCGTTTTCTTTTTTATACATAACTGAATGAATATCTGCATTTCCTTCAAATTCATCGAGAAAGGCTCTTTTAAACTTGAGCAAAAAAAACAATCCTATATTTGAACTTATACGATACTCAGCACCAGTGTGAGCATACCAGCCAAAATCCGAAGCAGAAAGAGTGCTTTGTAGAAACTCATTTTGCAAAGTTTCTTCATAATCTGGAGTATCTCTCTGATACCGGTAATCCAGCGACGCAATATTATATAAAGCGCCACCCCCAAGAGTTTGGATCAAATGATCAGACCAATGGAATGAGTAACAAAGACCTGCGTTTATTGATATATTTTGCAGCATAAAATTCCCTTCACGATAAATATTTTCATATTCAAAAAACGACTCGTGGTCAATATAATGTAGAGTATTTTTACCTTCCATATTCCATGAAGATTCGAAATTCATGAACGAAAAACCAACAAGACAAGAATAATTTTTATATAATCTTGTATCTATCTCTACTTCATAATTTTGTGCGCCAGTAATCTCTGCCGTTTCTCCATGAACATCAATAAACTGATCATTCGTGCTGTAAAAATCATCAAATGATTGTTGATATTTATTAAAATCATTCAAATCAAAATCGGCATACCCCTCGGAAATACGGATACTGAATTTTGATGATGAATCCTGGATATTTGTTTTTTTTAATTTCCTTTGTCCAAGCGAGCGAGAAATGCCAAAGGAAAATTTCAATGGCATTTCATCTTTTTCCTTAAATAATTCTTGATCTTTAAACGGTGTTATAAAACCCAAATCAAAGTTTAAAAAAAGATTGTTGCGAACTTGCCATTCAATTCCGGCATACTGCGCCAATCCGGTCACTATTTTATATTCAGATTTTTCAGGTTCAAACAGTACAACCTTTTCAATCCGGCCGACAGTTCCTCCAACAACAGTAAGACAGAGTATAAATTGCTCGCTCAACCTGACAACCCTGATTTGTGTTCCGATACTCCAGCCAATTTCTTCCTTACCGTAAATAAACGAAGGAAGGACACCGATTCCAGCAACGGGTGAAACAGCTGATTTATCATATGCTAAATTAACGCCCACGACACCATATGGAATCCCTATACCGGCTCCCAATCGGGGCTGAGCGTATAGATTTTTACTTGATAAAATAAAAATCCAAATAATTTTTTCCATAATACGATGGTTAAGTTTAATCATGCAATACCCCTCAATAAATTGAAAAAATCGAGACACCCAAACGCTTGGTAAAAATGACTCTATTTATTATCCTTTAAAGCGATTATTAATTCTGAAGCATAAAAATTTCAAAAATTATAATTTCAATTTATTAATTCTCACCAGAAATGAGTCCTACAAAAGAAGTCGAGATGCATCTCCCTAATAATAAAAAAAAAATCCAGGTGAATGTCAAGCTAAAAAGGAGGATTAAAATAAAAAATTGGATATGGTGAAAAGTCGCAACAATGTCAAAGGGATTGTGGGGGCGCTATTGTCTTCTTTTCGAACCCGGCAATGAATCGCCGGTCTATTTTCAGTTGCCTATGGGAAACTGTTAAACAAATATTTAAATTAAGAACACCTTGTTTTATCACTCGCCTCCTCAATTGAACCGAGGTTGGCGCGTCGTCCGGAAACACCATCATGAATCAAAACCAGGATCACGTCGTTTCTCAAAATTCCAAACTCACCCCAATCGACGGTAAAATAGCGATGCTCGCCGAGTCATTGACTTTGTCCTCCACAAAATCATAACTCGGACGTAGCGGTATTTTATAGTTATAGACATTTTGTATATCCCCGTATACTATTAATGTAAACGAGCGAAAATTAAAATATCGGTCGACCCGCAAATCCAGATGATGACCTGGGTTTATCCGGTCCGCCAGATACTCTTCCGGCACGTTTTGGATACTGCCGGGATTAATCGGATTTTCGTAAGGCCGGTACACAGGGGTGAACGGCACGCCGGTAAAGTATCGGAATTTAGCCGCGATTTCCCACTTGGAATTAAAGATATAGCCGCCGGACAAATTGAGTATAAAACGCTGATCATATTGGCCCGGATAAGTCAACCCATTTAGGGCTGTCACTTCGGTTTTATTAAAAGTAAAACTTGCCAATCCGTACAACGGTACGGTCGAAAACTTTTTCTGCAGCAGCAGTTCCGCTCCATAGGCCCGCCCGGTTCCTTCGGATACCAGTTTATAATAGCCGAATGAATTAAAATTATCTTCTCTTCCACCGTATCCCGTACCGGTATTGGTGATGACGATATAATCCGTCGCACCCGGGATAACACCGGACGGCAGGTTGGAGTATCTTTTATAGTATCCTTCCACAGACATCCGTACATCATCTCGAATCAGAAAATCCCAGCCCAGTACACCCATGTCGTTGCGCAAGGCTTTCAGGGACTTGTTTTCCGGATTGGTAATCCACACATAAGCTGGTGACTGGTAGTAAATACCACCGCTGGCACGTAAACTGTGCCGGTCCGTTAGCTTGTATTTTAAAGCCAACCGCGGAGCCGGATAAAAATGCCGGTCGATAAAGTTAAAATAATCGGCACGAATTCCCAAATTGACGTTCAAGCGTGGCACAATATACCAGTCAAGTTCGGTAAAGGCTGCCAGTTTTTGTGCCGTCGTGTTCAAACGGTTGATATTGCTGATACCCAACCATTGCAATGGTATTTTGTTGCCGCTGCTGTCATAAATAGAGTCGGCGAATACTGTCGTATTCTCATTACGTATGGTTTTTGAGGAAATCCCGCTGCGCAATCCCGCTCTCTTTGAAAAAACCCAATAATGCTGTGCTTTTATGTTATATTCCCATTCATCCGCCTCACTTTTAAAATACTCGTAATCGTTGGTATCGATTTGGCTGAATTGAAACCGGGACAGATTGGTATTAAACGTCAAATCGAGATAGCCGCTGGGCAGCAAGCGCCTGTAATTGATGCCGCTGATGCCGCGGTACTGTGTATTGTCGAGCAACGCGGCATTGGACAACCGGTTCTCCGCAGAGCTCTGGTCTCGGTCCACATTATTAATGGCCGATAAACCGAGCACAAACAACTTATCCTTGGGTGACAACTCATAGTTCACCAAAACATTGAAATCCGTATAGACCGGTACAAACGGCAGTCCGGCTGCCTTAAATATCAAATCCAGATAGCTTTTGCGTGCAGAAAAGATGACACTGCCGCGGTCACGTAAAGGTGTTTCCAGATTAAATCCGTATTGCGTTGCGGACACGGTCCATTTTGATTCAAAATTTTCGGGGCGACGGTCCGTCATCATCAAAGACAGCACCGATGACATTTTATCTCCATATTGTGCACCAAAGCCACCGGTAGAAAAGGTCACATCCTCCACAAAATCAAGGTTAACGATACTCAAACTACCGCCGGTGTTGCCCTGCGTGCCGAAATGATTGATGTTCGGTACTTCAATATTATTAATGATATATAAATTTTCCGAAGGTCCTCCCCCTCTCACTAAAAGATCGTTTCGACCCGCAGTATTGTTTATAGCGACACCGGGTAAAGTTGAAACGGTTCTGACCACATCCTCAAAACCCCCGGGAAACCGGCGAATTTCCTCCCGCGACAGGCCGATGGTGCTGGGCTGCGTTTTCTCTTCTTCGACAAAATAGCCTGCGGTTACGGCAATTTGTTCTGTTTCAATAACACTCTCCTTCATTTCCACATCCACATGAGCCGGCCGGGCGACTTTAACGACAATATCCGTCTTGGACACTGAATTGTATCCGATGTAATCAAATCGCAATGTATAAATCCCTACCGGCAGATTCTGAATTAAATAATCACCGTCGATGTCAGATGAAGTTCCGCGTTCCGTACCCACGACAATTATATTGGCGGATATAAGCGGTTCTTTTGTCCGTTTATCAATAATCGTTCCTTTTATGTCTCCGGTTTCAGCGGCCGTATAAACAGAGCCCATAAAAAAAATGGCAACGATGTATATTTTCATTAAATTATTTTTCACGGATTTCCTCCTTAAATGTTGTTTTCACAAATGAGCGTTATGAGCGATTCATTATCTTTAATAACAACAAATCCCATTATCTTATTCCCGCAGATAAATTTCGAAATGATACAATTGTAAAAATATGGAACACTTTTTAAACGCTCCGGTTTTACAAATTTAAAAATTATTATACCGGTTCCGCCATTATTTAAGCGTATATAACAAACTTACTATTTTTAAATAACTTATAAAATACATAATTTTAGCCAAAATTATAGTTTTCTCATTTTACAGTCTCATTTATTTAGTTAAAGGCCTGGTTTTTGCATGCCATTAACAGGCTAGTCATATAATATCCGATAGTCATTATCTATCCAGGATTGGGAGAAATCGGTGCGTTTTTTAAGCGTAATTTTAGCCATGACATTGTACAATGCTATCATGGCACAAACCACAACATCAAGCGAAACAACAGCGTTATATGCCAACAGTCAATCTTACGCATTATACTATCTTTCCGGAGATGGTCAGATCGGCGTCATTAACCAACAGACGCCTTTACCGTTACAGGTCAGGATCGTCGATCAAGCGGCTCAACCGGTTACCGGATATCCTGTCGTATTTACCGTGATGAACGGTGGCGGACACCTGGACGGGGCGCTTGAAATGACGCTTTTTACCAATACGAACGGCATTGCGGCCATCACACCGACACTTGGAAATACTGTGGGCAACTATAACAATATCTTTCGTGCACAAGCGTTTAACCAATACGGTGGACAACTAACCGGTTCACCGGTTGAATTTCGCATTTCAGCACGCAAGAGTGCTGCTAAAAAGATATCGGCTGTTTCCGGCAATTACCAATCAGCTCAGGCGAATGACTATCTGCCCCAGCCTCTGGTGGTTCGGATCGTCGATGCTGACAACATGCCGATTGCAGGACACGATGTTGTATTCCAGGTTATTCAGGGTAGTGGAACATTGGGAACGGAGGGAAAAACAAGCGTTACCCGGATCAGCAATGGGAACGGAATCGCCGAAGTGGATTTCAAACTAGGTATGGAGATTGGTAACAATAATCATGTGGTTCGTGTACAGGCGGATGACGGTATTGCCCCGCTCGAACAATCCCCGCTCTATTTTTATGCCAGTGCACCATACGGTATCCCCCACCCGCAATTGTCGAAAATTTATGTACCTGCCAAAATAACGGCAGATGGTCTGGATGAAGCCCGCATCACCATTGAATTGAGAGATAACGCCAACAATCCTGTACCGGGAGAAAGGGTTACGTTAACCGTTTCGGGCACAAAAAACGGACTGGTTCAACCGGAAAATCAAACCAATAACAACGGTCAAACAATTGCCCGTTTGCGCTCTACCAAAGCGGAAAAAAAAGTGATCAGAGCGCGCGTTTCAAATCACGATATCTGGCTCGATCAAACAGCAACGATAGAATTTATATCAGGATTACCCGATCATTTTACCAAAATATCGGGAGATGAACAGACAGGATCTATGAATCAGCAATTGGATGAACAACTGGTCATTTGTCTCGCAGATTTTTTCGAAAATCCAATTATTGGAGCGGATATCTTTTTTATACCGGACCCGGGTTGCGGAAGCATTCTTCAAAACCTACCGGTTGTAACAGATACGCTGGGGTATGCCCGTGCAAACTGGGTTCTGGGCAATACGATCGGCCGGCAGGTGGTCATTGTATCAACACCGGATCTAAATTTACCGGTCCAATTTTCAGCGAACGTTTCCATGCCAAGAGAGATGCAACTGGTCAAAACATCGGGTGACGACCAGTTTGCAGCACCGGGTACTTTATTCCCCGATTCCCTAAAAGTCGTAGTTCAGCACAGGGAGAACCGCCCAACAGCAGGGATTTTGGTGAAATTTGAATTACTTCAGGGTGATGCCACACTCAGTGCAACAGGTTTCACAAGCGACGCTTTCGGCAGGGCAGGTATTCGCATTACGGCCGGAATTTTAACCGGTACGGTCAAAGTCCGCGCTTCAATCAACGATACGGTATTTACAGATTTTTTATGTGCGGTTGCTAACGGCAAGCCGGACAGGATCATACATATATATGGTAGCGGTCTCCTGCATACCGTTGGCGATACCATTCCTCTTTTGGCGGTTCAAGTACTGGATGAAACGTTAAATCCGGTAGCCAATGTGCCGATCACCTTTCAAAGTGATACCCAAGGCGGAAAGATATTGGACGCGGATGTCGTCCGTTCGAATAATATCGGCCAGGCTTCTGTTAAAGCACAGGTCGGAATAAAACCGGGTTTTTATTATTTTTCAGCTTTAAATGACGATCTGGTCGGTTCTCCCATTATTTTTAAAATTGGCGTAAATCCAGGACCGGCACAAAGTATGGTCATTCTTGATGGAAACAATCAATCCGGTAAACCTGAATCTTTGTTACCGCAACCGCTTAGAATACAAATTACCGACAAGTTTACAAACGGTATCATCAATGCTCCCGTCATTTTTTCAACAAGTTCCGGTGACGGGGAAATCATTGAATCCCAGCCGGTCACAACCGACAGTTTTGGAATTGCCTATAGCCACTGGCGGCTTGGGCCGGAAGGAACACAGACCGTTAACGTCATAACAACAGTGTTGCCAAACATCGCACTCCAGTTTTTTGCCTCACTGGAAGCCAATTTACCCCCGTTAATCGACGCACCGGATGATACGGTTGTGGTTGAAGGACAGGAATTGCAATTTACCATTACTGCTTCCGATCCAGAGGGCGACATTGTATCAATAACGGCGAGTGACTTGCCAGACGGAGCGGTTTTTGACTCGCTAACAACTTTTTTTTCATGGACACCGGCTTTAAATCAGCAGGGCGATTATGCGGTAACCTTTATTGCGCGCGATCAACACGACAGGTTTTCACAAAAAATTGTCTATATCCATGTGATCGATAAAAACCGTCCGCCGGAATTTTACAAATTGTATCCCGACGAACCGATGATGTCAGCTTATTATTTTCAGCCTATTCGTTTTACGGCCCAAGCTGAAGATCCGGATGGTGAATCACTTCGAACCGTGTGGTACCTGAACAATATAGAAGTCGGGCACGATACGGTCTTTCAGTTCATACCCTCACTCAACACGCCGATTTCCTCGCACGTTTTGGTGTTGGTGACGGACAAAAAAGACACGATCACACACAGTTGGGATATAAATCTACTACCTCTCCAGGCCCAACTCACAACACTCAGAGCCGAACAGGAACAAGATTATGTTCTGTTAACATGGACGCCGGAAGACGACGTGTATGGATATTACGTTCAAAAGTCGTCAAACCTGGGATGTCCTTTCATCCGTATCACGCAAAAAGCCTTAACACAAATCGGTCGGTATAAAGATGCTTGTACTGATATGAATAAAGTGATATATTATCGACTTGAAAAAATCTTAAAATCAGGTGTTTCGATTTATACCGAACCGGTAGAAATCAAGTGTGTGATTCCCGCAGCGGATAGAATTTTTCAAAATTATCCCAATCCATTCAATGCCGGGACCACGATCAGTTTCGAGATTCATACCGCGACACAAATAGACTTGACGATTTATAATATTTCAGGCACAATGGTTTGTCGTCTCTATTCGGGAACAGTGTGCTCCGGTCATCATTCCGTCTTTTGGGATGGAAACAATGAAAACGGACATACGGTTCCAACAGGCGTTTATTACGGTGTATTAACAAGCAACAATTGGAGAAAAATGCTAAAACTCCTTTATATCAAGTGAAAGAACTAAAAAAGTTTGACGTGTGATTTTCCAGAAAAACCAGGAGACAATACATATGTTTAAAAGTCGATATATTTTTATCGTCCTCGTTCTATTTACAGCCGTTTCGGCACAGACACCTCCGGATCATACACGATTGATTTTTTCCGATGACCTCACAAGCGGCGGAACAAAACCTATCGGTCAGATTATTAACACGGATGGTCTGTTTACCGCGGATGGATGGGTCACTCAGGAGGGAACAAGTCAATTACGAATCAATCTTGCTGAGTTTCTTCCGTTCGAAGGAACAGTGATAGTCAAAATAAAAGGATTCAATCCACAAAATATCAATTTCAGCAATTTTGACTGGGCTCCACTTTCATTATGGTCGCGGGCATCCGGAGATATTTTTGATGTAGGAACTTCTCCAGGATCATACGTCTATATTAAATCTGACCAAGGATTGAACGACGGTAATCGAACCGGTTTTATTTTATGGACCTCGCCTTTTTGGGGTGATGTCTCAAATTATACAAAGCCCAAATTTAAAAAGACGTATCCTGTCGCAAAAATATTATGGGATCCCTCCATCGAGTACACCTGGAAAGTCATCTGGGGACGTCCGAAAAACCAGCCCGACAGTAAAACCTATCTATGGCTTGTCGTCACGGACAATCAGGGAGAAGTGGTTGCCCAGGGTCAAAAGGTACACCTTTTCGATGTGGATGATTTTCAAAAAGCGCTGGTTGAATCTTTTGGCTATATTTATCTTGGCAGAGATGCCCGATATTCCGCAATACCTGAAATCAGATACAGTGGGCTTAAAGTTTATGCACCGGATACAGATATTCCATTCGTCGACGTCGCAAAATCCCACAACATATCGGCAGACCTGATGATCGGAAGCCAAGGTTTGGTGATATCGGATATCAATAATGATCATTTCGAAGATATTTATATACCACGCTATCACAAAGCGGCAGCCAATCAAAAAAACTTTCATTTTGTCCGTCAGGAAGATGGAACTTTTAAAGACGAAGCCCAAAGCCGTGCTACGGCCGGGAATGTCGGCACTTATGCTGCGGTTCATGCGGACTTTGATAACGATGGTGATCAGGATTTATTTGTCGGTAACAGTCAGCAGCAAAATACGCTTCTTTTTAACAATGGAAACGGAAGTTATTCTGATGTGACAAACAGCAGCGGGATTTTAAACGTAGCGAGATACACCAACGGCATTACAGTTCTTGATATAGAAAATGATGGCGATTACGATATTGTTGCCGTCAATGCATTTGCCGAACATGAAGTTTACGTTAATGACGGTAACGGCAATTTTTCAGCTCAAGACCGCGGCTTTGCCACTTTTACCGGTGTTACCGGTGCACCGATGGAGGGGATCGTATCGGGAGATCTGAACAATGATAACTACCAGGATCTTGTTTTAGTGTGCTATGCGGGTCCGAGTTTGTTGTTTTTCAACGACGGTTATGGTTCTTTTAACGAAGTGTCAACAACCCATGGATTTGACCTGAATACAACAGCCACGACCGCCACAATAGGTGATATAGACAATGATGGTGACCAGGATATTTTAGCGGCGATATCCGTCGATAACAACGATACGGATCCTGCAATCGTTATTTATCGAAATAACGGTGCCGGTCATTTTACAAAAGAAATCGACCCGGATTTAACTGCAAATACACACGGTATATTACTTGGTGATTATGATAATGACGGTGATAAAGATATATTTGCTATTTCAAAATTTGAACGGCCGTCCAAAGTTTATAAAAATGACGGAAACGGCAATTTTTCGCGTGAATACGGCACCAGTGCTGAAGTACAATTTACCGATGGCCGCGGATCCGGTAACCTTGATTTTGATGACGATGGTGATCTTGATATCTTTGCCGTCAGCAGAGGCGGCGTTGAAGACAACAAGCCCTATTCGCGCAATTATCTCCTGAGCAATCAAAGTGCAAATGAGAATCATTTCCTAAAAGTGGCCGTGTATAACGACGAGGAAGGATATGCCGGCCTAGGAGCCAAAATTGCAATATATGAAACGGGTTACATGGACGATCCAAACCACCTTATCACTTTTCATGAAATTAATGCCGTTTCCGCTTATTTTAGTCAAAGTTCATGGATTCAACATCTGGGCGTCGGGCCAAATAATGTTGTTAATGTAAAAATTATAATGCCGAACGGTAAACAAAAAATATTCAATAATCAACCGACGGATCAGCTTCTTGAAGTTTGGCCGTCTCAGGTTATTCCCACGAAACTGCAAGTGACAGGTTGCGACCAACAAGGTAAAGCCGGGGAGCCATTAAATGATCAGATTTCAGCCCGGGTTGAAGACGATGAAGGATCGCCCGTATCGGGCATCCCGGTTCAGTTCGAATTAACATCCGGAAATGGAACCCTGAACGGCACCACATTGTCATCTGTAACTGTTTCGACGGGTATCGACGGCAGAGCCAATGTAACTTGGCATATGGGAACTGTTGCAGGTATTGAAAACGTCATTCAAGTTTCAGCGGAATACAATGGTGGTGCCTTGGTCGGCTCACCCACAATCTGTTCTATTACACCGGAACCGGGAGATCCCGATATACTCATTGAAATTTCCGGCAACAATCAGAATGGCTATGTGAATGAAGAGCTGGAACTCCCGTTAAAGGTCCGAGTTACGGACTCTTTTGATAATAACATACAAGACCAAGCTGTCTCATTTCAAGTCAACACAGGGAATGGCACCTTAAACGGCCCCTTTGCCGAAAGTATTGATTTGGTAACCGATGATCAAGGGCTGGCGCAGGTTAACTGGCACCTTGGCCCGGATGAGGGTATGCAAACAGTCCGAGTGATCAGCAGAAACAATGGTGTTCATATCAACAACAGTCCCCTTGTATTTAGAGCCACAGCGGAAGCACCACAACGTACAATGAGTCTTGTCAGTGGAAACAACCAAACAGGTACCGTAAATACACAATTAAACAGTCCATTTGTGATCAAATTGGAAGATAATGTCGGTTCACCTGTTGTCGGTGAATCAATCACATTTAACGTTTTATCCGGAAACGGAAGTTTTTCAAACCAACAAAGCGTTGTGGTTCAGACCAATTCATTGGGCCGGGCCAGTGCGACGGCAACTCTGGGCACGGTAGCAGGTGATACCAATAACGTATTTTTTGCGTCTGTCCCTGCAGCTGCGGGTTCTCCCGTTGAATTCAGAGCTTCAGCCACTGCCGGACCAGTATCAAAACTGGAAGAGGTATCGGGCAACGGCCAAACAGGCCCCATAAATAGAATTTTGTCCGATCCGTTTGTGGTAAGGGTAATGGACGGATATAACAACCCGATCGACAACCATGAGGTTAAATTTCAAGTTACTGCCGGAGATGGCACGATTAATAACCAGAAAGAAGTAAAAGTTACCACCAATCCCGATGGCGAGGCATTTGTGTTTTTACGTCTGGGCACCAAGGTGGGAACTAATACCGTTCAGGCGACATCCGCCAGCCTCCCAGGGACAGTTGTGAACTTTAACGCCGCATCAGATCCCGGCGGGCCGGTACGTATCGACATTGTTTCTGGAGATAATCAAATCGGCGATCCCGGACAACTGCTTCCTCAACAGCTTGCAGTTGCCGTCCGTGATTCATTTTTTAATCCTATTCCCGAACATGCCGTTGCATTCAGTGTCGTCAGCGGCGGTGGTCATATAAACGGTCAAACAACCGTTGAACGAATTACAAATCTTTTCGGGGAAGCATCGGTCCCGTTTACCCTCGGTACGACCGAATATTTACACCAGGTGAGAGCCACAAGCTACTACATGGGGACGCATCTCATCAATAGTCCTGTGGTTTTTAATGCGACGACAGGACCGGGAGAACCGGATTCGCTTTATTTAGTGAGCGGAAACAATCAAATCGGCGGTATCAATCGGCCCTTGCCGGAACCGTTTGTTGTACGCGTAATCGATGAACATGGTATTCCCGTGGCCGATCATGAAATTCAATTTACATCATATACACAGGGCGCCCACTTTGACGGCAGTCCAAATACAACCAAAAGAACCGACCAGGATGGTTATGCATTGGTGACAGCCACCATCGGATCGGATATCGGAAACAATATTTATGTATTCGAAGCATTCGCCACTTACGAAGGCCGTCAACTAGGTGGATCGCCACTGCAGATATACGCTTCAGGACGATTGAGCACGGCGATAAAAATGAAATACACTTCCGGTGACAGCGCTGTCGGAATCGTCGGAACAACCCTTTACGATCCTCTCAAAGTTAAAATATTGGATGCGGGGGACCAGCCTGTTGCCGATCATCCTGTAGAATTTGTCCTTCTAAGCGGCGACAGTCTTTTAGACGGCAGCTCTACCAGTGTAACTAAAATGTCGGATCAGAATGGTATTGCCCAGGTAACGGTTCTGTTTGGTGCAAAACCGGGAACCACACGTGTCCGTGCCACATCGGATGACGGAATGGCCTACTTGCAAGGTTCACCTGTTAATTTTATTGTTAGCTCGGTGCCGGGACCTCCAAGCGCAAAAAGATCCACTCTTAACGCGACAAGTCCGGTTACTGCAAACGGTCAGGATCTTTCCACAATTACGGTAACACTCATGGATCAATTCGGCAACCGCCTTCAGAAAAAAACCGTCACTTTATTCGCATCAGGAATCAACGTTAACCTGACGCAACCATCCGGACAATCAAATTCTGCGGGACAGGTTATGGGTTATATGAGCTCACTTAATGTCGGGAAAGCGATGGTTTGGGGGATATGTGACAATCAAACATTACCATCGGATACGGTTCGTTTCAAAACGGGTCCTCCTCATACGGTCATTCCTTTTAATTCCGACCAGATTGCAGAAATCGGAAAATTGCTGGATAAACCCATCGGACTGACCATATATGATGCATGGAATCATCCCATTGAAAACGTGCAGGTCACTTTTATAATCAAAACCGGTCAGGGACGTTTCCTGGAACCGCAGCCGGTCTACACAAACAGTGAAGGAAAGGTGTCGGTACATTGGGAATTGGGTCTGCAAATCGGAGAACAGACTGCCATTGCACGAATTGCAGGATTGCCAACGGAGATTGAATTCACTGCATATGCTATTCCACCGAATCCTGCATCGATAACCCGCCTGTCCGGCAATGAACAGATTGGTCTTATCAACAGTGATCTGGCGGAACCTCTGGTTGTTTCCGTAAAGGATTCATCCGGTAATCCGATTCCAGGAATAGCGGTTAATTATGAACTAATTGTCGGGATAGGTCTCGGCCAGGGCGACTTTGTAACATCTAATCCGGCAACCACCGAAACAAACGGTCACGCTTCAGTCCGTTTTAAAGCAGGTTCCTTGACCGGCGAGCATAGAGTACGTGCTTCGTTACCAAGTTTTTCAGGGATATTTACTGATTTTGATTTTATCATTCAGGCCCAAAAAACCGTCTATTTACAAAAAATAAACGGCGATCATCAAACAGTGAGACCACAAACCAATTTGCAGATCGGTGTGAAAGTAACCGATTATTACGACAGACCCGCACAAAACGAAAAAATACAATTTCAAACAACGCAAGGCGATGGCGGATACATTGTGACCTCGCAACCAATTCTAACAAACAGCACCGGGATTGCCATCGCAAACTGGATGACCGGCCTAAATGGTGAACAAGCTGCGCAAGCCCAACCCGTAGAAGCAGCAGGCGGACCGGTCATCTTTACTGCCACCGTGATCAACTCTCCCCCGGTTATAACCTCGCCAGTGGCGGGTGCAATCAATCTGGATGCGGGTTCCTCACTCTCATTTGTGGTAACAGCTTCAGATGCAGAAAACGATGTCATTTCATACGGTGTACGCGGCTTGCCTGTCAATGCCACTTTTGATTCGACGGGTACTTTGACCTTTTTTTGGATTCCCACTTCAGAACAGGCAGGAGTTCACACCATTAAATTTGTTGTAGAAGACCAATACGGCGCCAGCTCAAGTGTCGAAATTCAAATTAACGTCATCGCAGTCAATCGCTGTCCTCAAATAACGGCGTTTCAACCACCCAGTCATATTGTCGATTTAAGATATAACGAAATGAAAACCTTCAGAATTGCCGGCGATGATGATGACGGCGATGAATTAAAGTATCAATGGTGGGTAAATGAATATTTCGGCGGAGAAAATGATTCCTTGAGGACATTGTTTACTCAAGAGGCATTCCCCGATCCTCAAGTGACCGTTCTGGGAATCATCTCAGACGGTGTTTGTTCGGACACGGTTGAATGGCAGGTGCGTCTGTCGACCAACATAGAACTGGTATCCTTTGAAGCATTACAGGAAAATAATAATATTAAATTGAACTGGAAAACCGGCAATGAACGAAATAATCTCGGATTTAATATACTTCGGGGGGAAAGGCCCGCTGGACCCTATCGCCAGTTAAATCTCTCACTGATTCCCACTTCACCAACTGGCAGTTACCAATATACTGATCACAGCATTCAAGCCGGTATCATGTATTACTACAAATTGGTTGATGTGGATAAAAGCGGACTAACTGCTGAACATGGCCCTGTCATGATCGAAATCGCCATGCCGAAAGAGGTCATGCTGGCGCAAAACTATCCCAATCCTTTCAATCCGACAACAACGATCTATTTTGAGTTACCTGAATCCGGCCCGGTAAAATTACAACTATTCAATATTACAGGACAAATCGTCCGGACACTCATCAACGGTAACACACAGGCTGGCATGCATAAAATTATCTGGGATGCAACCGACGAACAGGGCAACAAAGTACCTAGCGGTTTATACTACTATCAACTAATAACAAAGGACAAAACTTTTCATAAAAAACTCGTTTTATTAAAATAGGTTTTTCGTCTTAAATTTGTTCGCAAAACCTAAATATTGCACGTATTTCTAAACAATTGACGTGTAATATTGGGAGTGTATTTTTAATACCAGTGGATCATTTCGGTGATTAGATTATATCTGCGCGGCGTTGGACATCCATTTCCGGGAGTATTCATCCCCTCCCATCCTCGCAATGTTCCCGATATTAAATAACATGAGATTCGTAAAGCCTGTTACCAGTGATCAACCGAACAATCATTTCAACAGGCTTTTTATTTATTTAACGATAAGGTTCCCATGCTATATCAACTGTTGGTCTCACTACGACCAAAACAATGGAGCAAAAATATCATTGTATTTGCCGGACTTTTTTTTGCCAAAGATATCTTCAAGATAATCAAAATCCAGGCAGCTCTTATTGCTTTTATCGCATTTTGTCTGATTTCAAGCTGCGGTTATCTGATTAATGATATTCTGGACAGAAAAAAAGACCGTATGCATCCGAAAAAAAAATTCAGGCCTATCGCAGCCGGCAAATTGCCGGTATGGATGGCTCTCGGATGCGCCGCCTTGCTCTTTTTCATCAGCATTTTTATGAGTTTTCAAACCAGTCTGCAGCTTGGTTTCATTATTTCAGTTTATTTTATTTTAACGGCAAGTTATTCGCTTATCCTGAAGCGAGTGATTTTACTTGATGTTATGACCATTGCTGCATGCTTTATGTTCCGTGCGATCGGCGGAGCAATGGCAATCGATGAAAAGGTATCATCCTGGCTTATCCTTTGTACGATTTTTCTGGCGCTATTTTTGGCACTTTCAAAACGGCGTGCCGAAGCCATTTCCCTTGGAGACAACGCAGCAACTGTGCGCAAGACACTGAAAGGTTATACACCTCAAATACTTGATCAAATGATCAACACCGTGACAGCCGCCTGCCTGATGGCCTATGCGCTTTATACGCTCGATCCGGGTACATTCGACAAATTCGGGACAAGGAACCTTGTATTTACCTTACCATTTGTCATTTACGCTTTATTCCGGTACCAATATCTTGTTTATAATAGCAATGTCGGTGAAACGCCTGAAATCGTACTTTTTACTGATATTCCCATTCTTGTCAATATTTTACTTTATGGGATAACTGTCGTCGCAATACTGTATTTTTAGACTATGGATTATGCGTTTAAAGGGCTCATACTCGACATGGACGGTGTAATCGCTCAAACCGAACCATTACACTTTAAAGCTTTTCGATACATTTTTGAACCGTTGGACATTAAACTGTCCGATGAATATTTATTCAGCCTGGTTGGTGATCCGACCATAAAAAATTTGCATGATATAAGCAGAGACTTTTGTATTATGCTGGACATAAAAAAAGTCGACAGCCAACTTGAAAGTATCTATCTCAAATTGCTCAGGAAGACCAGGTTCGGGGCGACACCCGGGCTATGGGATTTAATAGAAAAGATCAAACATCGAGACTGGAAGCTGGCATTATGCACGTCATCAACCCGGGAGCAGGCTGTTCAGCTTATTGACAAAATCATTGAATACGACAAGCCCATTTGGAATCGTCTTACATTATTCGATTCGATCGTCACTGTTGAAGATGTAAAAAATAAAAAGCCCCATCCTGAGCCATATTTATTGGCAGCTTCGACGATAGGGCTGGAACCGAATCAATGTATTGCCATAGAAGATTCTCAGGCCGGAGTTAAGTCCGCTTACACAGCAGGGTGCTATACTATTGCTCTGCTGAATTATTACAACCAGCAAAATTTTCCGTTCGCCCATAAGACCATAAAGTCTTTTTCCGAACTGTTGAACGGAACAAAACTTTGACAATGAGTGTTCGATAAAGGTAATACGGATGGTCCGTAGTTTGCCCTATATTTTATTTGTTTGTTTTATTATTGCCTGTGCCGGCAGCCAAAAGAGAGAAGAGGAACGAATTCGCAGAATATTAGAATCCACTGCCTCCTACCACATCGAGCGCGCAGCCGCTGCCACGGACAGCGGACATTTTGATCAGGCCGTAAAAAGACTACGGCAAGCGGCAGAAATCGCACCCTGGGAACCGGCGGTATTTAACAATATGGGCGTCGCATTCTATCATATGGAAGAGTATGATTCCGCTATTGTC
>JAFGEC010000048.1 GCA_016931775.1 Candidatus Zhuqueibacterota bacterium
ATCTCGTGGAAATGGATAAAAAGGAGGTTCATTTTTATTATAAACATAGTCTTTCGGGAAAACACACATTCTCATTTTATTAAAGGGGGAAAATTTTAACGTCTCCAGGGTTTGAAGTTGCAACTCTTCGGTCTGATGCACCCAGGCGTAACAAGTGGTTCCAACCTGCCGGTAAGGTGTGCCATCTGCATAGCCAAAATGATATTTATTTCGGACTTTTACAGGGCCATGATTGTCACGAGAAGGAACAGTACAATGAAAGGTTCCGGAAATATTATCAAGGTCTTTTACATTACTTTTGGTTTTATAATTCCAAACACCAATTTGCGACGGCATAAATCTGATTTTATACCTGCCGTTACCATCATAAAAACCCGTCACAGGAATAGCATTTTCTTCGTTGGTAAATTCAGCGCTGACGACCACATCTTTGAAAGGATTTCCGGATTTTGGACCTTCTAAAGTAACCTCAAAGCGATCCCACTTTTCAACTGAGGGTACCTCGGCAAAGAGAGAAAATGTTACTAAACATAATAAAATAAAAACGAAATATTTCATAAAAACTCCTTGTATTTAAAAACTCAGTATTTTATCCGCGTTGCCGGATTGAACGGATTCGGGTAATTCTGTTCCAACTTAAAGCCTTCGGGTAACTCCCCGCAACCTGTTTCATCGACAGATGATTCATCTACACACCAGTCTGCACGCTCCTGAAACTCCGCCTGGTAATCCCGCCGCCACCGGGAGATGCTCGATCCACCAGGCCCATCAACATAATGATTGGTTGCACCATCACGCCTGAACTGTCCACCCCAGCTGGGCTGGGTGGGATCATCAGGATCGTTCAATCCACGGTTCGCGCTCACCAGCCATAAAAACGAAGGCGAATCCCCTTCACACACGCCTGTGCATCCCATTCCTTCATGCGGGTACACATCACAGAGAGGTCCGTGGTTGAAACGAATGTGTTCGTTGATCCAGGCGAGGTTTGAGATCGGATCAGAGCCGCCAAACATGCCCTGGTAGGTCTTCTTTGAGTAGATTATGAACAAATTTGGGAAATTTTGGAGCAGCCAATCGATTGTGTCATCTTGATGCGCGATTTGATGGATACGCATCTTGCTGAGGAAGGTATCCAGCTCGGCGGTACTACGTGTATTCTGTACCTTCCAGATAGCTTGCGCTTTATTGCTGCAATCACCCCAGACGCCAATATATACCGGCCGGGGATCGGGCTTGTCAACGATAGCAATGATTGCATCCGAAGCCTCACTGTCTTTGCCGGCTCCGATATTATTACTGACCGATTTCCCCCAGGTGCCACTGCGCCCCTGAAAGGTGACCTCGCGCAAAAATTCAGCGGTGGGGTATAGAGGATCATGTTTCTTCAGGTTCTCATATACCATTTCGTAGCGGTCTATCACATCCAGCAGGTTTTGTTTCTTGGCTATATTGGCAAACGTGCCTGATGAAGCGATCAATCCTTCGATGTCGAACTCGTTGGCGTACAGCAGAAAACGGACCATCGACTGCATATCGTCAGGATCACTTTTTTGATCGTTTGGTACATTGCCTCCCTTGACCACTCCTATCGGTGGAAAATCCGACGACATGATCACACGCAGTCTTTTGGCTTCAGTATGGGTATTTGTGTCAGCTTTTAATTCTGTACTGATGCCGGCAAACTGAAATGTCAGCGCTATAATTATTGCAATAAATATATAATGTTTCATTAATTTACCACATTGAAATTTTGATATGTTCGTATATGCAGAGGCATCCTGTTTTCTGGTATTCTCGATTTCGATGGCTCAATCTATCAGGCGTATTTTAATATTTCTGATTAGGACATTTGTCCGTACCACAATATTCTGTGGTACAGACAAATGTACATATATCGTGATGAAAACAAGTACATAGACACTATTTAACTATCATCATTTTTTTCGTTTGCGAAAAACCATCGGTTATAATACTGTAAAAATAAATACCTGATGAGAATTGAGCCGCATCAAAAGTGATCCGGTGCATCCCGCTTTTCATATTCCCATCAACCAGTGTTGCCACCTGCTCTCCAAGCGAATTGTAGACCGAGATCGTAACATGTCCATCCTTCGGGATCTGGAACTGAATATTTGTGACCGGATTAAATGGATTGGGATAATTCTGCTCCAGTGCAAATGTCGTAAGTGTCGCACCCGGTTTACCGGCTACATCCGTTTCAACAAGTGTTGCGTTGGTGATTTCGATCATATCAATGGCAAGCCAGCCCCAGCCACCCTGAAAGGCATCCACAACCTCGATAATAACTTCTGCACCTGACAGGGCTGAAAGATCGAGCGTGAACTCATCCGGTATTTTCTCAGCTCCGATACCTTCGGCTGCTATCAGCAGAGTATCCAGCATCGAACCATCTGCAGCCGACAGTATTGCGATACCACCAGAGCCTGAGGCATAACCTTCACCTTCGACCTCGTCAAATACCGGGGCTATCCGGGTACCTGCCCAACTGCCAGTGGTATTGCCGACCGCCCAAACCGTCATCACGGCTCCCTCGCCTAACAAGACTACGGGGGATGTGGCAATCTGGTCATTCGTTTCGAGATGGAGATCATCGCCCCATTGGCTCAGATTATAGGTATTGAGGTAACTGAGCTGACCGAGACCGTTCATAAAGTCGTAAGGCGGATCACCAACTGCGGCGCCAAACGGATCGTTGCACGGGCCATATTCGAGCCAGCCATTCTCACAATGACAACCTTCTAAAACGGCAGGTTCCAGATAGTCAAACTGGTCAGGTGGTCCAATGGTCCAGGCCACACCGGCGCCTGGCAGACCGTCAGGCCCGTATACACCAGTGATTGATTCATCACCAGCAACGTTGGGATCATCGTCAGCAGGAGTCGCGGGTATTTGACAACGCAAGGTAAAACCATGGTCGTCTCCGTCCTCAAAGTGCCACAAAATCGTATCCTCTGCATAGGTAAGATTCCAGTACATCAGCACAACCATTAAACCCAATAGCATTTTTAGCATCTTCATAAAATACTCCTTTCGTTAAAGTGATTAATAGACCTATCCTTTGATAGTGTCAGTAAGAGCATATTATTCATTTTGTTATCTCTTTAATATGTGAATAAATCCTACATTAAATTATTTAATCTGGATGATTAGATCTAAGGACCTCATGTTTTAATAACGGTAGACATTGCCATTCCACCTTTGTGATTTATTAGAAATTAAAATACAATACCAACTGAATATGATGAATAATTATCAAAATACTCTGTATCCTGAAATGCATAATCGACTTTAAGGACAATATTGTTCAAAAGTGTGAAATGAACTCCTCCACCCAATGTTAAACCATAAGGGGAATCAGCCATAAACAATCCATGCCATCCTCCACGCAAAAACAGGCGCCCAAATCCTTGTACCGCAAACTGATATTCAGCTCCTGCATTTAACGATTCACTGCAATTATTGGGATGAAGTGCATCTACTGCAAGCGTTAATTTTTGAGTACCGGTTACAATTGGATTGAATGAAGCACCCAATCGGAAAATTATTGGCAGGTCCCAGCTCTGCAATCTATACATTCCTTCGACATCTTTATAATTTCCGTGTTCGTCTGGAAGAATATCAATTGGTCTTAAAAGTTCCATTCCATCGTATCGCATTCGTGTCCCATAATTGCTGATACTCATGCCGATGGTCAGACCATCTGCCTGTTTCCCGCTCGGTGAGAAAAAAGGAGTGTTCACCATTACACCTAAATCCATAGCTACTGCTGTTGCCCGGAGCCGGCTAATTTTTGATGATATATATTTTCCTGTGATCCCAAATGAAAACCATTGTACAATGCTTCTGGCATAGGATAAATTAATTGCATAATCCAATGCACTGAATTCTTCTCCGGTTCCTTCCTGCATTTCCATTGTCGTTACTTCAGTGCTGCCAAAATCCATCGTTGAAATTCCCAATGCCAGGGTTCCAAAAGTTGGTACAGATGTGGCTACACCGGCAAATGATGTGGTAATACCAGCGATCCAGGGTCGATACATAAATTGGGCTTCATTCGAATTTAAATATGCCAATCCTGATGGATTCCAGTAGATTGAAGTTAAATCACGTGCAACGCTAACATAGGCTTCACCCATAGCATTTCCAGCACCACCTATATTTTTAAATTTGTTTCAGGCTGTTTCGTTAAATGTAAAATATCACAAGATATTTTACTTTCTTTTGATTATTTTTTTTTATGTTTCATTTCGAAAAACATACAATATTTCATATTAAAAATCAAGACTTTTTTGCATTAAAGTAAATTTTTATTCGAATTATAAAAATATCTTGAAAATTAAGCAAATGAAACCGGAAAAATTGGTTTTCTTTTTTAAACTCTTTATGGGAGACTATGGAGATAAGAGAGATTGGGGGTAATTCGAAACAGGTAAACCCATGTCAATTCATGCGATAATGAATTCAATACCATGTTTGGAAAATTCTTGTTTATATTCTTCGCCTATTTCGCTATCAGTGATTAAATAATCCATCAGGGAAAGGGCCCCAAGACTGGCGAGAGATTGCTTACCAAGCTTCGTCGAATCAGCAACAAGATATACCGTTGAAGCAGCTTCGATCATTGCTCGTTTTACTGGTAAATCATTAATACTCGGATAGGTCAGGCCTGCTCGCAGCGTTACACCTGCTGTTGCCAAAAAAAGTTTATCAACGTGAACGTTTACAAAAAAATCCGCTGCTTTTTGGCCTGTCAATGACAGGGTAGGTGCTTTAAATTCGCCACTTGTTAAGAGTACAGTGATACCTGGTTGTCCTCCAATAATAAACGGTACATTCACAGCATTCGTAACCACAGTAAGGTCTTTTCTGTCTTTAATATTTTTAGCGATCTCTGTTGTTGTGGAGCCGGAATCAATGATAATCATGTCGCCGTTTTTTATTAATTCGGAAGCTTTTTTGCCGATTCGAGCTTTTTTGTCCATATTCTCCATGTGCTGGAATGTAAAAGATTGGACTTGACTTGGGAGACTTTTAAGAAAGGCGCCACCATGTTCCCGGATTATCAGATCTTCCCTTTCCAGTTTGTCTAAATCCTGCCGAATTGTAACTTCAGAAACTTTAAAAATTTTACTTAAATCGGTGACTTTTGCTGTACCGTCTTCAATTAATAATTCAAGAATTTTGTTTCTTCGCTGATGGGCAAACATTTTCACTTCCTTTTTTTTGTTTTTATTTTATTAGTATTTTTCGTAAAAACAAAGGATTTTAAAACTACAGGAGTTTAAATTCGTATCTATTCGCCCTATTTTTGTCAAGGTCCATCTTATTCCTCACCTCAGGTCCGCATTAATTTCCCACCTGTTTTCTCTTTGCTTTATTATACCAATAGCATTTTTTAGAATCAAGCGTTTTGTTATTTGGAAGCATTTTTTTCAGAGCACAAAACAATCAATAGCGCGATAACGATTCCAATGATCACTGCAAGGAATATCCAGGGAATGGAGGGATTAACATCCCCGTTAACAGAATCAGGATTTGGAATATTAAATGGTATGGATATGGATCAAGGCGAGGATTACGGTCGAAAAATGGACACCCAATCTGATGCCGAGACCGGACAGACATAATGAGATTGAAATTAATTTATTAACGGGTGGTTCGATGATCTATTTGTTCGATGACAGAAAGATTTTGATTCCTTCTGAAAGGCTTTCGGTTTTAATGGAAATATGTGCCCGGTTGAACAGATTTGCGCTTAACTCGATGCCTGCCGAATGGGATGAATATATGGAGGGGGATCATGATTTATTTACGATCGACCTGGTCGAGAAAATGATCATTTTTATAGCCCGCAACTACACACAGCCAATAAAAAATGAGGATATCGGAAAGGCTGTGGGACTTCATCCGGATTACGCCAATACCGTTTTTAAAAAATCCTTCGGCAAAACATTGAACCAGTATTTAAATCTACAAAGAATTCTGCATGCGCAAAGACAGCTCTCCGTATCCAAAGACAGTATTACAAAAATTGCGTATGATGCAGGTTTTAATTCAATAAGTCGGTTTAATGCAGCGTTCAGGCAAAAATGTAATTGTTGTCCCAGAGAATACCGGAAAAGGCGGATAAACAAATAAAAACTTGATCTTTGCGCCATTTTTCATATATTACTTTAAATTTACCGGAAAAACCAATTCAACACTTTGTAATTATTTGAGAAAAAATAAATGAAACGATCAAAAAGTATACGAACACGCTTGTTTATCGGTCTATCATCAACCGTATTTTTCACCAGCCACTTGGATTTACCGGCCAAAACCGGGGGGCCGTTCATGCAACCGGACAGTACGACGCCAAAGTTGTTTATTGCCGGCAACTCTACCGCCAGCAACGGCGCTGACAATGGCTGGGGCAGTCATCTGCAAAAATTTTTTGATTCAAGCAAACTGACCGTGCTGAACCGGGCGCGTGCCGGCCGCAGCAGCCGCACGTTTATCACCGAAGGTTTATGGGACGGCATCCTCCAGAATCTTTATCCCGGAGACTATGTGATTTTTCAATTCGGCCACAACGATGCCGGTGCCATTAACGATGACCGACGCGCACGCGGTTCCATTCCCGGTCTGGGTGACGAAACGCAGGAAATCGACAACCAGGTTACCGGAAAGCATGAAGTGGTGCACACCTTTGGATGGTACATGTGCAAAATGATCGACGAAACCAAAGCAAAAGGCGCGACACCCATTGTCCTGAGTATGACGGCACGCAACGTATGGCCTGTTGGTAAAATAGAGAGGAAAAACAAATTTTGTACATTAGCCATGGAATTAGCCGCTCAAACCCAGGTCACATTTATTGATCTGCGCAATATAATAGCCGACCAGTACGAACTGCTCGGCCCGATTCGTGTCAGAGAACTCTTCCCCATCGACCACACCCATACCGGCCCGGAGGGTGCTTTTTTAAACGCAGCGATGGTTGTATCCGGACTCAAAGCCGTCAACAGTCCGTTAGTGCCCATGTTATCGGAACTTGGGCAGAGCGTCACGACGTATGGCCCGAATGTTATGGTTGAGCAGGTCAGGCAATGGATGACTTCGATATGGATGCCGGACCGGCAACCTGAATCGGATTCCACCAAACCAACCTTGTACGCGATAGGTAATTCCACGGTGCGTACCGGACGACTTGGAGACGGAGCCAACGGCCAGTGGGGATGGGGTGCACCGATTGCCGACTTTTTCGACCGCTCACTTCTGAATGTAGAAAATTTTGCCATGGGCGGCACCAGCAGCCGGACGTTCCGCACCTTGGGTTTATGGCAGGCCGTTCTTGATAAAGTTCAACCCGGAGATTTTGTGATTATGCAGTTCGGGCATAACGATAACGGGCCGATCAACGATAATCACCGCGCCCGCGGTACGATTCCGGGCAATGGCGAAGAAACCGAAGAAATTGACAACATGCTGACCGGCAAACATGAAATCGTACATACCTATGGCTGGTATATTCGCCAATTCATCAAGGAAACAAAAGCCAAGGGCGCCACACCTATCGTATGTTCCCTTATCCCGCGCAATCACTGGACGGATGGCAAAGTGAACCGCTCTGTGGACGGTTATGCTCTATGGGCGGCGCAGGCGGCTCAAGCGGAAAGTGCATATTTCATAGACTTGAATCAGATAATATGCGATCACTATGACAGTGTCGGCCAGGAAAGAGTGACCGCGCTCTATTTTGACGGAGGTGAAACCACACACACGAACGCCATGGGCGCTCAAGAAAACGCAACCTGTTTGATAAACGGCATCAAGGCTCTCGACGGTTTGCACCTGGCAGACTATCTAAAAGTCGTTCAACCGCAATAATAATTCAGAGCCTGATCAGAAAACTTGCAAATCCCTCAACTGTCCCTCTTGTATGTCATCACCCTCTTCACCATGCAGTTCATCCCATCAGAAAAAATCTTGAATTTTAGGAAATAAATCGCAAAATTCGGACATGCTTTCTAATCAGTATAGCTTCTGTGACAGGTAAGTTGCACAATCATGATACTGTGATAACCCGGCTGCTGGGAGCGAATCGAATTGAATAGGTAGGCTTTATCCATGAAAAAAAGAAACAAATCGGCCGTTTCAAAAACGGCAAAGATAACATGCATATCCCGGGCATCTTCAACA
>JAFGEC010000444.1 GCA_016931775.1 Candidatus Zhuqueibacterota bacterium
CATGTACACGGCCGGGTGTGCTGCTTCAAGTGGCAACGGACCGTGTTCTACGCGGCCGGCCATTCACATCAAGAAGAAACCGGATTTCCAACAATATCTTTTACACGGCTGATCCTGTCGTTCTTTTGGATATTGACAATACTTCGGATAACAACCTGTTTTTTAACCAGTTTGATCTGGCAAAGTGGCAGGCACAGGGTTACGACCTTTATAGCCGGCAACCGGGATTGCTGATTACTTTCGACAGGAATAAAACCCAACTTTTTATAAAGTCAGAGCAAAAAATACCCGTCTTTACGTCTGATTTGGACAGTGATTTTTATAATATTCCGCGTCATGGACATTCTGCACCCGGACCGTTTATGGAAATTCCGGATGAATCGGTGAATTTATATCTCAAAAATAGTAAATAACCTGAATTTTGCAATACTCAGACAGATATACTGCGCGAGAACCGTACCAAAAATTGAACCGGGATATGGAAAAACCTTATGCCGGGATGTATAAATTTGGTGCGGTTCCGACACCTTATTGTTGACTTTTATAAGCTATAATGACGGAACCGCACCCTACAACTTATTTCTGATACACCCGCACGTAATCAATCTCGTACCGCGACGGAAAAGCCGTATGCGACGGATCACCGCCGGCCGTGCCGCCGATAGCCAGGTTGACGATGATATAATGGGGCTGCAGAAACGGATTTTTCTTTTCCGCATCCCGGTTGACCGTCTGCTTGAGCGACGTCGCATTTAACAGTTCATCGTCCACATAGAGAAAAATATTCTCTTCGTCCCAATCCATGCGCCACACATGAAATTTTTGTGACCAATCCGGATCGCCGAATTCCGTTATTGGGCGTCGATATCCATCCCACACTGCCTGCCATCTTTCCTCCGCCCCCCAGGCGACATTGGCCAGTATTTTTCCCTGATAGAATTCCATGATATCGACCTCTCCGCAGTGCGGCCACTCGCCGCTCACACCCAGGGTCCAGAAGGCGGGCCACAAACCCGCGCGGGTGTCGATTTTGGCACGCATTTCAAAACGGCCGAACTGCCATTGAAACAAACCCCTTGTGAGAAGACTCGAAGACGTATACTCGGCGAACGGTCTGTTTTCTTTCCAGTTGCCGCTACCGGCTCTGTAATTGGGATTCGGTTTGCGCTCTCTTTTGCCCTCGATGATCAAAAATCCGTTTTCGCAAAAGGCATTGTCAGGCTGGTACCATTGCAGCTCCTCGTTTCGCACAAAACCGTTTTCAAATCTCCAGTTAGACGGATTGGGGGGACCGTCCGTGTTGAATTCATCGGACCAGACGAGTTGGTAGCCCTTGGGTTCGGTGGCCGCAGGCTGGTCTTTTTTACAGGCAGGTGCCATCAAAAAAACGAATGTGAACAATAAAACAGAAAGGATCATGTGAAATGCAATAGCGGTTTCTAAAGCATATGTTGGCTTGCCTGCCAAGGTACAAACCGGATATTTTTCTTTAATGTTAATTTTTTGAGCGGTGTAAATGACAATATCTCTATCAATTTTCATAATCGTCCCTTTTTGATAAAAATATACATAATTTTGCCATTGTTTTCAATTGATTTGTAAGGGAATCCGACATCCGGACGCGAGAGAGTTATTTTTTCGTAGTGATGCAGCAGGCATCGGGGAATGATGATGCCGTTACGGATATGGTCGGTGCCACTCAGAGCTTTGGAGATTTAACCCATTGGCATCCTCATGTATATGCCATCTCTCAACCGTGATATCCCGGCTGTTATTCACTGTATGCCGGTTATATTTTCAAATGCATTCAAACTATCGGACGTTCAGTTCGTTCTGATACTTGTCAGTATTTGCTGTCTATAAAAAAGTTTTTCCTGTTCTGAAATTTTTATATTGGATTTTGCTTGTGTTTTTCCGGCGATGATCTGAGACTCGAATCCGCATCCGGCATGAGAAATGGGCTCGTTCACAGAACGGGTGACCTCAACACGATTGGTTTCTATATTTGTTTGCCCATCAGTAAATCCATAAGATTGATCAATAATAATCTGAGAATTAATCACTTCTCCTAATAATGATTTGAAAATATCCGTCAACCGGTCATAAGAATCCATAAAATTGGATTGGCAAACTTGAATGGTTACATTTACGGTTGCTGCAGAACCATGGATTGTGATATCCGAATATTTGTGATCTTCGAAATGGCACAAGTAAAAATAGTCATCATGGTCTCTTTCCCAACGGCTGTACCCATTACCCTCATTTCCAATAAAGCTGCAGTTGTGAAATTCAAGGTTTGAACCGAAATTGACAATTCCATCTCTATTATTATATAAAAGGCAATGACTGATGTTTATGACGCCATCGTCAGAATATATAAAAATACCATCGTTGGCGTCTTGAATCGAACAATATTCGAGAACAGCCGTTCCGCCGCTTATTTTAATTCCACTCCAGGGTTTTTCAAGAGTCGGCGAAGCATCTTTAAAGATAATAATTTGATCAGAGGTTCCTTTTGCAATGAGAGTGCCTCCTCTACACCAAATTCCTGAATAGTCATCCGCAAGCACCGTGGTTCCCGGTTTAATAATCAGAGAATCTCCCTGTTCAATGAAATAATCGGTTTTCAGGGAGACTCTGCCTTCCCATATATCCGTTATATCACCCTCCGGCTGACTGGTGATGATACGTGTATAATGGTCCGTTGAAATAACATCTGCACTCAGGCGGCCGTTACAGTCATTGCCGGAAAAGGAACCGCTGATTTTTCTGCCGTTTTCCGTAAACTCTCCACTTCCGGTAAATGTACCGCTGCAGGGTAAATTTTGTTTTATCGTAAAAGTAAATTGAATTCCGGAGACTTGGCCGGAAATGTTAGCCGTCATTTTATCGCCCGCATCAATGGTTCCTGAGAAAGCTCCGTTCTCGTTCTGTTGTAGCACGACATCTGCGCTATATTGTGTGCCCTCCGGCAGTTTGTCCCCACCGGTGACAGTGATAAGAATATACCACGTGCCGTTGAGAGAATAGGCAGGCGGATCCTTTTCAGGATTTGTGGAAGTTTTACTGCACCTAATAAAGTTCAGAATAGAATAACCAATAAGAATAAATAACATCCATTTTTTCATGGTGTTCATCCTCCTCTTGAATATTTTCAATGAGAAATTTCATTATCATTTTGTTGAACGAGCAAACAAAAACCAGAACCAATAATTTGATATGATCAAAAAGACCCAAGATTTTATACGCGAAAAATAATTCATGGTTTAATCCCTTACAAGACGCACAGAGGCTCCATCCTCAAAAAAATCAGAATAACGTTCCACTTGTGAATGATAATAATGCAAACTCCGGTAATACGCTCTATCAGTAGGTCCAAAAAGATCGTAGCATCGTGTTGATGACCAGAATTTGGCGCCATAGCCTGAATCAAAGAATTGGCCACTGTGGCCGCTACGACATCCGCCGGGAAGCGCGCAAAAACCGCTTTTCCCAAATTCTGAATTATTACCCAATTCCTCAGATGTGTTGTACCAGAATATAAAAGTCGTCCAGTCATCAAGCATTTTATTTCCGGCAAGTTTGCTCCCTTCATCCGTACCGCGCCAGCTATGCCAATCCGCTTCAGCCTTGGACATGCCCAGATGCATCTCAAGTTTTTTCCAATCCTCATCCGTCGGAACATGCCAGCCCTCCGGGGCTATATTACGGCTATCGTTTACTGCGTACCAATTATACAGGTTTCCATACTTTGTGGTGTTGCCGTCATTATTATCATAAATGCAGTAGGCTCCAATATTTGTAGACCACCATTTATTATCTTCGGTTATTTTTTGTATTGCATTGCCATTTCTGTAATGTGTCACTCTTAAATTTTCCGCCATCCACCACTGATTGCCGATTTTAACGGTCAGATATAAATTCCCGTCGATGTCAGTGACTGTACCTGTTTCATGCAAATATATCGCAAACGACTGGACATCAGACCATCGGCTCAGGTTTCCATATTTGTCCCTGGCCCTAACATGCCAGAAATATGTGCCGTCCGCCAGCGAAATGTCAGATGTGTATGTTGTTGCTGTCAAACCGCTTTTATCAATCTCAGGACTGGAAAAATCGATGGAATTATCCACTACCAGTTCATAGGAGATAGCATAGATAACATCCATCCACTTAAAGGTTGGTTTATTGATATATGCCTTTACCTCTCTGTCAAAAGGTGCCCAAAGTTTCGGCGCCAAGGGACCCGTTGTATCATCAATGGTAAAATGCCACATTTCAGACCATGGGCCAAAGTTTCCTAGATCATCCTTAGCCCGTACGCGCCAGAAATGAATGCCGCCCGAGAGCGGAGCATCAGGTATATAATTCGATGCCGTCAAACCGCTTTGATCAGTCTCAGGAGTGGAAAAACTTTGTGAACTGCCCACCATCAGTTGATACGTCATCGCGCCGCTCACATCCAACCAATCGAATGGCGGAGTGTCATTATATACGATTCTTTTGCCATTCGAGGGCGATATCAGTCTCGGAGCCGAAGGGCCTGTCGTATCAATTGTAAAATGCCACACATCTGACCAATCCCCGTTTTTAGCCCTCACCTTCCAGAAATATTGACCTGGACCCAAAGTATCTGTGGTACATTCAGTTGATTAGAATCTTAAACCACTGCCTCTGGCAGTGGTCCCATTAACCGGTTAAACCGTTCTATTAATTGTTTGAAAGTATAGTATGCCCGACTTTTTTGAAATGTGCTGAAAAAGAGGTGAAATTTTTGAGCAAGTTAAAGACATTAAAAAAACTCGACGAATCCGGAAGATTCACAAATTTTTCATATGAACGGCAAGTTTTATAAAATATGGGCTTATGAGTGTCAGATCAGTCAGGAAGGCAAAGTTTTAAACGCAAAGATCGCAAAGGTACGCAGAGAAAAAAAAAGTTCGTGCTTTTGATATTCTTAAAGCGATTTTGCAATATCCGGCAATTTTTCAAGTTAAA
>JAFGEC010000445.1 GCA_016931775.1 Candidatus Zhuqueibacterota bacterium
ACCTTGAAGCCGCTTCAACAGTTGAAAAACCGAAAACCGGGATTACGACTTTTTTGATAAAGATCAGTGTCCGCGATCCGCAGTCGTCGAAGGATATTAAAAATGTCAAAATGAGCTGGCAAAAACCGGACAGCAGTTTTGCCGGTGAAAGTCCGTATGATTTGTACGACAATGGTAAGCCATTCGATTTAAATCCCAGCAGGTGGCAAGCCGGATTTCGGGGTGATGAGGTTGAGGGAGATGGCGTTTACAGCATAACCGGTATTTTTGATCCGTCCCAACCAGAAGGCCAGTACAAGCTTGTTTTCTGGGCTGTCGATCTGGTTGAAAATAAAAGTAATCAAATCGTGCACTATATCGAGTTTAAATAATCTGGTATTTATATGAAAAAAATTATAATCCTGCTTTTTTTTATTTTCTCTATTGTTGCTTCTGCTCAAATTATTCATTCATACAGCTTTGATCAGCCAAAACCACCTGTACCCGGTCTGGCCGGTAACGGCATTACCGATATTGCAGCGGGCAATGGTATTATTTGGTTTGGTACCGGACATGGACTGAGCCGTACAACAGATAGCGGCCGGTCTTTCCAATCGCTGGGAACATCTCACGGACTCGGGCGTGGCAGTGTTTCCGCCATATGGGTGAGTGGTGACAGCATATGGGTGGCGACAGCCGGGGATACACTCACAAAAATATCCGATGATTATTTGCCAATTGGTACGGGATTGAGTGTTTCCACTGACGGCGGGAACACCTGGCAGCATTTTTCACAACCACCTGATGATTATACCAGTGTTCAAAATTTGTCCTACGATATTGCGGTTCACAAGGGAACCGTTTGGTCGACAAATTTCGGCGGTGGATTGGTACGATCCGATGACTGGGGACAATCCTGGCAAATCGCACCCCCTGACAGTTTTGTGTTTGAACCGGGCACAAATTTAAATCATCGGGCCTTTTCCGTCGTTTCAGCCGGAGACGCCCTATATGCAGGAACCGCGGCGGGAATTAATAAATCCACAGATAACGGGAAAAATTGGATCAATTTTAGCCATACCAATCAAAAAGAGCCCATATCCGGAAATTTTGTTGTTGCTTTAGCTCTCCAGAAATACAATGATAAAAAAATCATCTGGGCAGCCACCTGGAAAGCGGAGGATGATGATGAATATTACGCCGTTTCCTGTTCCGATAATGGGGGAGTATCCTGGAAAACCATGCTGGAGGGAGAAAAAGCCCATAATTTTTGTTTTGATGACTCTGTCGTATTCGTCGCAACCGATAATGGCTTGTTTAAATCCGTTAACAACGGCAGTGACTGGTACGTTTATCCTCGCATAACAGATGCTGTGACCGGGACTCAGATTTTGAGTTATGAAATTTATTCAGCGTATTATCACAAACCGGAAGAGACCTTGTGGGTCGGTACGGCCGATGGTTTGGCTGCTACCGGTAACAATGGTTATACATGGAAAGTCAACCGCGCCTTTGTCGCCACGGGAAAGGGTGATGCGCCCAGAACTTATGCTTATCCTAATCCTTTTTCGCCGCTCCGTCATAATTTGGTCGACAGCGACGGATATGTTCGTATTCAATATAATGTGAAAAAAAATACACATGTCACGATAAAAATATTTGATTTTGCTATGGACCTGGTAACGACAGTTACAGATCATAAGTTTTTAGTCGGACCGACCGATGGCTCAGAGATATGGAACGGCCGGAACGATTTTGGTGATCTGGTGGCCAATGGCGTGTATTTTTATAGCGTGGATGTCGAAGATGACGGTGTGTTCTGGGGCAAGATTATGATCGTGAATTAGTAAATTAAAGGTTTGAACTTATGAGATATATGGTGTGGTTATTGATTTTAGGCCTTGTTGGTGGAGCAATGGCAGATGACGGAGACGGCGGATATGCAGGCGCCTTTCTCAGAATGGGCATGGGTGCACGTGCCAAATCCATGGGAGATGCACTGACGGCCGTTCCCCAGGACGCTACGGCCGGATTTTATAATCCAGCATTATTGCCGCATTTAACGGAACGGCAGGTTTTGTTGTCCTTTGGATTCTTGCCGCTGGATCGCAGTGTGGACTATGTGGGTTATGCACAATCTCTGCAGCCAAAAGTGGACGACGCAGATGGCGAACAACCATTGCGGGCAGGATTTTCAGTCGCCTGGATACATGCCGGAGTGGATAAAATTGATGGCCGGGATTCAGCCGGTAATCATATCGGTGATTTTTCCAACTCGGAACATGCGTTTTGTCTCTCTTTTGCTCTCAGTCCGGCATCGTTTCTGTCGTTCGGCCTCGGCGGTAAAGTGCTTTACAATCGTTTCCCCAAGATCGCTCAGGAGGATGCCGCCATTACATCAACGGGATTCGGGCTGGATTTTGGAGCGTACGTCACCCCGGTAAAAGATGTGATGATCGGATTTGTTGTCCGCGACAACATGTCAAAATATACATGGAATACGGATAAATTGTGGGAACGCGGTACAAGCACGACGTACAAATTCCCCCGGGTGATTCGTACCGGCTTAGCTTATCGTATACCGCAGCAATGGTTGCTGATTGCTGCGGATTATGAAGACAGCAAAGAACAACATCGACGATTGCACCTCGGCGCAGAATTCTCTTATCCGGAGATTGGCGCGCTCCGGATCGGATTGGATGATGATATGCCGACATTTGGTATCGGTTTTCAAACAAACCTGCTGGGGAAAAAGACCACCGTAAATTATGCATTTATCGCGTCAGCCAAGGACGGTCCGGGATCGGATCATTATTTTACTTGGACTTTTAGTTTTTAGGTGATATATTTACTATTATCGGGATAAGAGAATCTGATGAAAAAATTCATTTGTATATTTTTAATCTGCATTGCGTTTGTTTCAAATGGCTTAAGTGCCGGTAAAACCGGATTTGCCGTATTGAAAATCGGAGCCGGCGCGCGGGCAACGGCAATGGGAGAAGCATTTACCGCTTTAAGTGACGATGCCGCCGGTGTTTTTTGGAATCCGGCCGGTAGTATCTGGATGGAATCACGGCAGGTACATATTACCTACAATAAATGGATTCAGGGTGTACAAAACAATATTGCCAGTCTTGTCTTTCCATTACGAAAGAGCGCCATCGGAATCGGACTGGTGCTCAATAACGTTTCCGATATTGAAAGGCGCACCCATGCGACCGAAGAGCCTCTGGGAACATTCTCTTCTCATGATTTCTCTCTGAGTTTGAACTATGCCCGGTTTATATTGCCCAATTTTTCTCTGGGCTTTAATCTCAAATATTTGAATGAAAAGATATATGTGGAATCGGCCAGCGGAATCGCCCTGGATATGGGGTGCAAGTATCAATTACCTGTGGATAACCTGTTTGTCGCTGCTGCAGTTCAGAATTTAGGATCGACCAATGATCTCAAGAGTGAACAGATCGATCTTCCGGCGTTACTTCGCGCCGGTGTCGTATATTCAATACCGCTTCCTTTGGGAGACGGACTCTTTCATCTGGCCGGTGATGTCGTCATGATTTTTAATGAAGAATCCCATGTGAATATGGGTTTGGAAATTTTACCTTTCAGCGTATTGGCTATTCGAGCCGGATTTTTATCCGGCTATGAAGAAAAAAGCCTGAGTACGGGATTTGGAATAAACATCGGTGATTTTTGTCTGGATTACGCATATGTGCCTTTTGAACGAAATCTTGGTAATGCTCACCGGTTTTCGCTATTGGCCGATTTTTAGTCGTTTTCAGATTTTATATGTGAGATAAACGTATTCATTTATTGAAACTAATTTAATTTAAAAGTATTATAATATTGAGGTTTTATATCACCGAACCGGTGAATACCTTAATATTTTAACTTTACTTTTAAGAGTTGAAATATTAAAAGGGAATTATGGTTATGAAAATGAAAAAGTTATATAGTAAAGGATTCGTTTTTATCCTGGTGTCGGTGATTGGCGTTTTTGTATTGATACGGATGGGTAATAATAATTTATATCCATCGGACAGTGTAAAATCCCAATTACTTCGATTTGAAGAGGTTTTTTATCTGGTTAACCGTTATTATGTAGAAACCCCTGACCGTGAAAAAATTATTTCAGGTGCAATAGATGGATTACTGAGCGAGCTCGATCCCCACTCTGTATATATTCCGAAAAAAGATGTACAGGAGGTAACCGAACAATTTGAGGGCAGCTTTGAAGGCATCGGGATAGAGTTTATTATCTTAAAAAAGATACTCACCGTCGTGTCGCCCATTGTCGGAGGACCTTCGGAGGCAGTCGGAATTTTACCTGGCGATCAAATTATAAAGATAGAGGATGAATCTGCGTATGGTATTACCGAAGACGATGTTCAGAAAAAATTACGTGGCCCAAAGGGTACAAAAGTTAAAGTAACGATCCAGCGTCCGGGGCAGCCGGAGTCGTTTGAAGTGGTGATAACCCGTGATACAATACCGATTTATAGTGTTATTTCCTCATTTATGATTGAAAATTCAAAAACCGGGTATGTTTTGTTAGGCCGGTTCGCCCGAACCACATCGGAAGAGCTTGAAAAGGCCTTGAAAGAATTGGAAGCACAGGGAATGGAATCACTTATATTCGATTTACGCATGAATACAGGAGGATACCTGGAACAGGCCTTTGAAGTGGCGGATAAATTTATACCCGGTGGACAAAAAATTGTCTATACGATGGGCCGCGATGGTATGGGTGAAGAGTTTTATTCTACCACTAAAAATACTCATCCACTCTATCCTGTTGTTGTTCTCATAGACCATGGCTCGGCAAGCGCATCAGAAATTGTCGCCGGAGCCATTCAGGATTTGGATCGCGGTCTGGTGATGGGCGAAACAAGTTTCGGTAAAGGATTGGTCCAGCATCAACTGAAACTGCGAGATGGGTCTGCTTTGAGATTGACGATTGCCCGATATTACACGCCGAGCGGCCGGTTGATTCAGCGGTCGTATGACAAAGGTCTAGTTGACTATTACAACGAGGCATACAACGATTCAGTGCGTATAAAACCTGACAGCAGCAAGCAGTACCGGACGAAGGCGGGTCGAATTGTTTATGGAGGAGGAGGTATTACACCGGATACGCTGGTTACTTCAAGGAAAATTACCCGCTATACCAATGAATTGATCCGAAAAAGAGTTTTCTTTGATTTTGGTTCCAGCTATGCACAAACATACAATAAATGGAAAAGTGATTTTGGAAAATTTTCGCGCGAATTTTCCATCACTGAAAAAATGATTGAGGATTTTAAAAATATTGCTGAAAAACACAAAATAACTTTCAGTGATAAGGCTTTTGAAAAAGATGCCGATTTTATAAAGCTATTGATGAAAGCCGAATTGGCACGGCACCTATGGGATAGCCAGCATTATTATAAAATTCGTATTTCCGGTGATGAAGAGGTTAACACAGCAATAGAATTAATGCCTGAAGCTGAAAGAATCGGTAAATTGAACGATTGGAAAGACTTTACTCAGAATAAATCACTGTAAGTGTTTAAAAAAATATTGACTTTTTATGCAAAAAGACGTAAGTTCGACAAATTAATTAATCAAAATTCAAAGTAGTGATTTGGAGGAATCTGAATTATGGTACAAATGTTCAATGACGGCGGCATTTTTATGTGGCCCATTCTCATTCTATTTATTATCGGTGTTGCAATCAGTTTTGAAAGGCTGGTTACACTCCTTCGAGCTTCAATCAATACACGCAAGTTCCTTGCAAAGGTTAGAAACGCACTGGCCGAGGGTGGTGTGGACGCAGCAGCTCAAGTTTGTGAAAATACACGCGGCCCGGTTGCTTCTATTTTTCATGCCGGTTTGTCCCGTGCTGAACGTGGAATCGAACATGTCGAAAAAGCTGTCGGAAACGCCGGAACCATTGAAATGGCGTTTTTGGAAAGAGGTTTGGTTTGGTTGGCCACGATTACCAGTATCGCCCCGATGCTTGGATTTACGGGAACGGTGCAGGGTATGATACAGGCATTTGACGCCATCGCTGCCGCCAATGACATATCTCCAACCATCGTCGCTACAGGTATTTCCGTCGCATTGTTGACAACCCTCTTCGGACTTGTCGTCGCTATTATCATCCAGACATTTCACAATTTTTTCGTTTCCAGAATAGATAAACTTATTATCGATATGGAAGAAAGTTCGAATGAGCTGGTCGATGCTTTAATTGCGATGGAGAAAAACAAATAATAGCGGAGAGTAATCCATATGTTTGTCGATAAAGGTAAAAAGGAAGGCGTTGAAATTCCGACATCTTCGCTTGCTGATATCGCTTTTTTGTTGTTGATCTTTTTTCTGGTAACAACGACGATTGATACGGACAAGGGTATTTCACTGGCCCTGCCGGAAAAAGGAGAGACAAAAGAGATCAACAAAAAGAATATCGCAAACTTGTTGATTAATGCCAACGGCGATATAATGCTTGATGAGCAACCGATATCAGTACGTGAGATTGAGAATCGCGCGCGCGATATGATCAGACAGAATGATTTGATCATTTTTTCCGTAAAAACAGATGCCAAGACCCAATACGATATTTATATTGATGTTTTGGATCAATTGAAGCGGGCTAATGCAAAACGAATCTCAATCGCAGAGCCGGAATCATAATTTCATAGAAGGAGTTACAACTTGAAATTTTCCAAAAAGGCAAAAACGGCAAGCGGTATTCCAACTGCCTCGCTGCCGGACATTGTTTTTATGCTTCTCATTTTTTTTATGGTATCCACAGTATTTAAGGAATCGACAGGGCTGAAAGTGACGCTTCCGGACGCTAGAAAGATTGAAAAACTCCCCGGTAAGCGTAATGTGGCAGTTGTCTGGGCGGATCGCGCGGGCCGTATTTCCATTGATGATATTATTCTCAATGTGGAAGATATAAATAATATTATTTATCAAAAGGCTGTTGATCCGTTAAACCCGCTAAAGGTGGTGTCCCTGCGTATCGATAAAGAAGTTGAAATGGGAACAGTGACTGCCATTCAAGAAGAATTAAGAACCGTTGGTGGAGCTGCCCTTCAGGTTAATTATTCCACCAAAACAGCAGCTGATTGAGGTGATGTATTATGATTAAAAAAAATCCCAAAGTGAATCTTAAGCTAAAGTATAATAAGCTTATCGAACTTTCGATGGTGATCACGCTTGCCCTGCTCATTCTGGTTTTTCAAGCGTGGAAAAAGTTCGAAACGAATGCAAAAAAGACTGATAGAGTCAACATTACCATTGAAGTTCAGGAGATTCCGCAAACCGAACAGGTGAAGCGTCCACCTGCACCGGCACGACCGGCAATACCGATCGAAAGTGAGGATGAAGATATACCCGAGGATGCTACAATCGAAACGACTGATATTGATTTGTCCGAATTACCACCCCCACCGCCACCACCGGAGGATGAAATTGATGAATCCGCTCAAATTTTTGTCGCATATGATGAGGCACCCGAACCGATCGGAGGATTTGCAGCTATTCAGAAAAATTTGGTCTATCCGGAAATCGCCAGAAAAGCCGGTGTGGAAGGCCGTGTCTATGTCCAGATCATTGTCGACGAGAAAGGTAATGTGGTTTCCGCCAAAGTGCAAAAATCCCTTGGCAATAACGGATGCGATGAAGCTGCAATTGCCGCGATTAAATCGGTAAAGTGGAGACCTGCCAAACAACGAGACAAACCGGTCAAGGTACAAGTAGGAATACCGGTCGTTTTTAAGCTTAAATAACAAAGTTATTTTAAAAAAGCGGTGCAAAACACCGCTTTTTTATTATATATATTGATATGTCTAAAAAATATAAATTAGCACAACTTTATTTTTTTTTATTGTTTTTAGGGGTTCTTTACGGATGTTTCAATCCTTTCGCTCCCAAAATTGAACAACTTGGTGAAAAAGCGCTTGTTGTGACACCACAGGAAAATCCCGAACAGGTTCTGAATAATTTTGTATATGCCTATACTTTCAAGGATTCTTTGGTATACGCCGATTTATTGGATAGTTCCTTTCGGTTTGTTTACAAAGATCCTAATTTTGAGGGGCCTGAATATGATCTCTGGTTTCGGGATACC
>JAFGEC010000446.1 GCA_016931775.1 Candidatus Zhuqueibacterota bacterium
CAGCTGGCAGCCGATCTGGACCAGCGGTATCATGAAATGGTGGGAACGAGTCCGCCTATGCAAAAGGTCTTTAACGATATTGAAAAAATTGCCGCCACCGACGCCAATGTTCTCATTCTTGGTGAAAACGGCACCGGCAAAGAAATGGTGGCACGCGCCCTGCATCGCCAATCGGAAAGACGGGAAGAGGTGTTTATCAGTGTTGATATGGGCTCGATTCCTGAAAATTTGTTTGAAAGCGAATTGTTCGGCTATAACAAAGGGGCTTTTACCGATGCACGGAACGATAAACCCGGCCGGTTTGAAGTCGCCTCCGGCGGCACACTTTTTCTGGATGAAATCGGGAATATTCCGCTACCCATTCAGGCGAAATTGCTGCGCGTGCTGGAGGAACGGCATGTTCAACGGCTCGGTGCGACACGCAGTAAATCTATCGATATTCGCCTGGTCAGTGCAACCAATATGCCCGTACATGATATGGTCAAAACAAAGGAATTCCGCCAGGATTTTCTGTACCGCATCAACACCGTTGAAATACATATACCGCCATTGAGACAACGTGTGGATGACATACCGCTTCTCATCGATTATTTCATGGGAATTTATTGCAAAAAGTATAAAAAAACCGGAGTATCGGTAAGCCAGGGCGCCATGACCAAATTAAAAAAATATCACTGGCCGGGAAACGTACGGGAATTGCGGCACGCTGTGGAACGCGCCGTTATTATGGCCGAATCAAATGTACTACAGCCGGCGGATTTTCTTTTTTCAATTGATTCAGGCGAATCTTCCACTGCCTTCGATACCTGCACCCTGGAAGATGTGGAAAAAATACTCGTCCGCAAAGCTCTGGCAAAATATCAGGGCAATATCAGCCGTGCCGCAAAGGAGCTCGGTTTAACGCGAACTTCATTGTATCGCAGGATGGAAAAATATGGTCTATAAAAATTTTCATCTGAACGCCATCGTACGGATTGTTTTTTTATGTGCGACGATATTTTTATTGCTTTATCTGGTACAGAATACAAGATTATATGCCAGCATGATCGTCGTCGGTTTTGTGCTTTTATATCAAATGACTGGACTGTTCCGTTTTGTGGAATCGACCAACCGGAAAATAACCACATTTTTGAAATCCATTTCTTTTTCAGATTTTTCTCAAAATTTTCATGTCGAACAGCGGGGCACGACATTTGATGAGCTGAACAAAGTGTTTAATGAAGTGATGAGCCGGATCAAGCAGGCCCGGGTTGAAAAGGAAGAACAGTACCGTTATCTGCAGACTGTGGTGCAAAATATCGGTATCGGTTTGATCATTTTCCGTGGCAATGGTGAAATCGATCTCATCAATAACGCGGCAAAACGTCTTTTGCGCGTTCGCCGGGTAAAGCATCTGGATCATCTGGCTGAAACCGATCCGGCGCTACCCGAACGCTTCCGCCGCACCAAAGGCGGTGAACAATTTTTGCTCAAGATGACCCTCGACGATCAGGCTTTTACCTATCTGGTTTTTGTAACGGATTTCATTCAGCAGGACCGGCGTTTCCGGCTCGTCACCATTCAAAACATCCAAACCGAACTGGAAGAAAAAGAGATGGAGGCCTGGCAGAATCTCATCCGTATATTGACCCATGAGATTATGAATTCCGTAACCCCGGTTATTTCCCTGGCATCGACCGCCAATTCGATTCTCGAGCAACATTCGGTCGAATTGGAGCAAGAATGCTCCGACGCGCTGACCGATATTCGTGACGCTATTCGTACCATCAAACATCGCAGCGAAGGATTGCTGCAGTTTGTGGAAAACTATCGTAAACTCACACGTGTTCCCAAACCGGAATTTGAGATTTTTCAGGTTCAAGAGTTACTCGACCGCGTGCTGCCGTTGTTCAAGGCGAATAAACAGAGTAAATCGGTCCGGATTTCGTCTTCAATTATCCCCCCAACACTTGAAATGACCGCGGACCGGAATTTGATTGAGCAGGTGCTGATCAACCTGCTGAAAAATGCGGTCGAGGCTTCCATCAAATCCGATAATCCAAAAATAGAAATATCGGCCGTTATGAATGACCTTGGCCGGCCGGTGATCCGTGTTTCCGACAACGGTCCGGGTATCGAGCCGCATGTGATTCCGAATGTTTTTATCCCGTTTTTTACCACAAAGCCGAATGGCAGCGGAATCGGCCTCAGTCTGGCACGTCAGATCATGCGCTCGCACGGCGGAAGTCTCACGGTTCATTCAACGCCGGGGGAAGAGACGGTTTTTACGATGGTGTTTTAAAACTTGCGAAAAACTCGTTTTGCGGAGATTAAATGGTTTTGGGTTCTGGGTTTTGGGTTCTAGGTAATAGCTAATACCCATTCTCTACTCATATTAGTATATCACTCTAAAAGCTCAAACATGTGAGATTCGGCTGCCTTTTTGTCAAATGTTATTACTGTCTGACAACCATGGGATCTCGCCGTTTGAGCAATTAAAAGATCGGAAAGATCATTGTCAGTTTCTCGAGCATTCTGGGTGAATTGTTGTACGATTGATTGCGACTCAAATTTCAAAACGGGCAAAAGCAAAAGATCGTTCAGGGAATCCAGAATTTCATTTCTGGGAATTGTGTAAACCGACTCTAGCACCCAGATTAATTCGAGAACGACGAGCAACGGCACAAAAAATTCATCCTGGTTGGATTCGGCTTTTTTAAACATATCGTAAACCAGCCTGGCCTGCCTGCGATCATCATTCGTCAGGAAACGAACCAGAATATTCGTGTCAATTCCCTTCATTAAATTTTTCCTTCATCCTTTTTCGAATTGTTTTATCAAATACCTCAACAGGTATCGCGGCTCTGTCAGGATGAAATAATTTCCCGAAAACCTCATCTATTTTTTTCGAAACCGGTGTGATAATGGCTTGATTTTTTGTAACAGTAAATTCAATTTTATCACCCGTATGTAATTTCAGGGAATCCCTTACCTCTTTTGGAATGGTTACCTGACCTTTGCTGGTAAGCTTTGCAACGGCCACATTTTTCTCCTTTTATTTTAAATTCTTACTTAATGTAAGGATATTTTTGGGGAAAAGCAAGGAGATCTATGAAAATATTAAATTTATTAATTCGAATCCATCGGATACTCACATTCAAATAACTCATTATACATCGACGTATACCCGATTTTGAATTTGATTCTTTCATGAATGTGCCAAAAATCTATCCCCGGATTTTCCCCGTTTTTAAATGCCAATGTTAGAATTTTCTTCTGTGCGCCGGATATTATCGTCAAACCCGGATTGAATGAACTTTTACCTGCGACGTAAACATCCTTGATATTCAGGCTTTCAGCGATTTCACTAAAAGATGAAAAATAATTTATGCTGAAAACCTTATCGTCCACTATTGCCTTGCTGGACTTGAGAAATCCCGGACCGATCCCATTGTTTACGATGAACCAGCTATGGTTGTTGTTTTCTGTATCCGGATAATAAAAAATTTCAAATTTTGGCCGGACAGATAACCGGTTATGGTGTCTTATTTCCATACCTTCCCAGATCGTAACGACGATTGAAGCCACCGCAATGATGATCGCTGAAACCGAAACCACTTTTTCTGAAAAGAATTTTTGTTTCATATACCTGTTTCCGTCATGTATTTGTTAATTTTTATTTTGTAAATATACAGTTCGTGCTTTAGAATCGCAATGTAAATTTAGCCATAGACTAAGAGCCTGTCGGACTTGTGTCGTAAGCATTTGTTTTTTCTACACGATTGATTTTGAGGTTAAATTTTTAAATGCATAAAAATCAATTATTTATAAAAATTGAAATTATCGAGTCGGACAGGCTCCTGCAAGAATCGAAACAAAAGTACGCCAGTTACAGCGAAAATTTTATCACAAGGCCAAGCAGGAGCAGAGTCGGCGACGCGACAAGCTCTATGGTCGTAGAGTATAGTTTGTGACGTCGTGGCTCCCTGTGAATACCTTGAGATGAAGAGCAAGTGCCCAGCCGTATGAGGGAAAACCTCACGTACGGATGGGGGGAGGGGGTGCTGACGATGCCTGATGAAATAGCCTGAAGTAGTGCCCGTAATGGACTGCACGAAACAGCCGACTAAGTCAGCGCTCTACTCGATTGGTAAACAAATTACAGCAAACATCAAACCAACTCAAAAATATCAATAACGGTCTCACCCGTAACTGTGACATTACGGATAACCGTTATTTTCTCTTGCATTATTGACCTGAAATGACTAATGTTTCTCTGGACGGTCCGGGTCGCTATAAAAAAAAAGTGGGAATCAACAGGAATTCTTTTGTCTTTACGGTTCTGTTTGAGCGATGTGTGGAGTTTTAAATGGAAATACGAGTATGTCTTTTTTTATCAAACCGTTCCGTATCAGGTTGAACGGAGGGAGAAGGCCTTATGCGTTTTTTAATAATTTTCATGTGTTTTATCTGCACATTGACGAGTGTTTCAATTTCAATCGCCCAAAACAACTGGCGCTTCGGCTTTGAATGGAACGAAGCGGGAATATCCTGGTACGATCCGCACATTGAAAATCTTCTGGTCAAACTGGAAAAAACCGGCACCAACGGCGGTATCAATGTGAATGGCGTAGCCGCCTGGAAGGACATGCAGCCCGGTGCAACGGCCGCCATCAATTTTAAAAAAATGGACGATATCGTCACCGTGTTTCAAAAACACGGATTTTCACTGACGCCATACCTGAACTGCAATGCTTCATGGGCATTCCCCTCTAAAAATATTTCGCAGGGCGAAGCCGCTCCCGATCCGGCGTTCGAGCAGCACTGGATAGATTTTATCAAGGCCGTGGTCGAACGGTATGACGGCGATGGTATCGACGATATGGAAGGGCTGGTTATTCCCATCCGTTATTACGTTTATACCGGTGAAATCGTATACGGCGGATCGGGAAGGGGCGATGCAGCGTGGGGTCCCTACTGGTTCGATACCATCGATAACCTGTTGCATCTTCACCGGATCACCTATAAAGCAATAAACGAGGCCGATCCTACCGGCAACACCAAAATCGTGTCCGCCGGTGCGGTTTTGTTCGATCTGTATGCGGATTTTCCCGATTATCCAAAATTTGATCCGGCGGATCCCAACAGCACGATACAGAAGCGGCTGAACGGTGAGAATTACCGCGGCAGTACCTACACCGCCGGCTGGGATAGCCTCAAAAAAATGCTGGACAGCTTCGGAAATGACGCCGACGGGATCGAGTGCGACTACATCGGCTGGCATCCCCATGGCGGCTGGCGCATCATCGATCAGGAATTTGCGCTGATCCACCACTATGCGGGCAACAAGCCCATTCACGTGGACGATATGTGGACCAATATTCCCACCGTCGGCTACAACGCCGGTTTCAGTATCCCGGGATTCGCCCAATTCAATGCACCCGCCTGGCCGCCTGAAGATCACAACTGGCCGCAAAATCTTCACGGAGACTTTCCCAATACGCTTTTTCCGGGTATGGATCCTTACGGAACACTTTTTAAGGGATTGCTCGACGCACAACCGGATATTTTAAAATGGTACTATGCCCATCACGCCCGGGAAATCGTCAAATCATTTATCTCCGCCTTTGGTGAAGGCGCCGAACGGGCCTGTCTTTCCGGGACCAACGACGTGCCCGAAGTGCGCAACGCCCTTTTCGGCAGTATCGGATGGATTAATTTTCTCGATGTCAGAACCGGGGGGTACGAGGAAAAACCGGGATATTATACCTACAAGCTGCTGATCGAAAAGTTGAACGATTTTACCCAGGTCCGGGAGCTGCATGTGAGCGACGATCCCCGCACCCGGGTCTACGCATTTCTCTGTCCGTCCGGTACGATCAATGTTTTATGGAGTGAAACCGGAGATGCTCCAACAGATCTCGATTATCGGCATAATCCCACCGGTGAATACGTTACATTTAAAACAGCGGGAAACGCCGACTTTGTGAAATTGATCCATATCATTACCGATACGGCAAATGTTATTCCGCAGGAAACGGAAATACAGGTACAAAACAATCATTTTACTCTTCAACTGGGATATGAACCCGTCTTTATTGAAGGTGAGATTTCTCCAGAAGAAACTTTGATAGAAAAAAAATCGCCAATGTCGGCGGTTTCTGATTTTGATCTCGTACGGAATTATCCGAATCCTTTCAGGCAATCCACCCGGATTGAATTTAATAACCCGGCGCCCGGATTAACAAGGATCAGAATTTATAATCTCCTGGGACAGGAAATACGCTGTTTTTCCTCGGATTTTGATGCGGGATGGCAAGAAATCCGGTGGGACGGACTCGATGAAACGGGCAAAAGGGTGCAGTCGGGTTTGTATTTTATACAATTAAAAAGCGGTGGAGTCAATTGTGTAAAAAAGTGTCTAAAGATTAAGTGACAAATGAACGCTTTCGTGAAATG
>JAFGEC010000049.1 GCA_016931775.1 Candidatus Zhuqueibacterota bacterium
AGTACGATTCAATTGTCCAAAGGACTAGAAAGAATCGAAAAGTACGCCGTTTCAGCGAAAACTTTATCTCAAGGCCAAACAGGAACGGAAATTCCGTTTCTACATGGAAAGATAAGAAAGATACTGCAACCGGGCAATAAGAAAAACGCCAGAGAAGTAGTAAACGAACTCAACCCGGTTCTGATCGGCTGGCGGAATTATTACAATGCACCAGGCACATATCCACGAAAAGTATTTCGGGATGTCAACTGGTATCTGCAACAAAGAATATACCGGTTCTATCGTAGAAAGAGCCGGCGGCGCAGCAAGCTCTATGGTCGCAGAGCCTGCGAGCACCTGATAAAGTCAGGCCTTGTCATACTGTAGCGTTGCAGCTCCCTGTGAATACCATGAGACGAAGAATAAGTACCCAGCCGTATGCGGGAAAACCGCACGTACGGATGGGGAGAGGGAGTGCTGACGATGCCTGAAAAAATAGCCTGAAGTAGTGCCCGTAATGGACTGCACGAAACAGCCGGCCAAGTCAGTATTCTACTCGATTGGCTAAAATAATAAAACTACGTCACCATTATAAATAATAACAATATCATTAAAGCCAAATGAGGTTGACGGCTATGCGCAAGGCGGGAAACAGGATATGAGTAATACTGATCCCTATTTCCGATTGTTTTTCCGGCTGAACCATCATGTCGATCCTGTTGATCCCGCAATGCGGGATTGATCGGGTCAAAATCAAAATATTCTTTAAATACATCAAGGCCGGTATCTAAATAGTTATTTTATCTTTACGGGAATAGAACCGGAAAAGCAATTGTCTAATTTACCAGATAGACCATAAAACTGCCGTTAATATTGCAAAGTTTGGGAGAATCATGTTGAAAACAAGGATTTTGGCCGGTATTTTGGTATTGATATTTCTAATAGCATTACCCTGTTCTTACTCATCTGATTTATATGATATAACAGTCCTTCGTACAATTAAACTCCAATTCGATCAAATAAACTGGTGGCAGAAACTGACGAACAACTCAAATTCGGATTTAAATACCATGGCTCTGCTGACTGTTGATGAGGAAACCTATGACAGCGTAGGCGTACGGTTTCGTGGAATGACGTCGGACCGGGAAACCAGGAACTCACAGAAAAAATCGTTCAACATTGAATTGGACTGGCTCAAAGATCAAACAATTATGGGCTATGAAGAACTGAATTTGATAAATTGTTATGACGATCCCACATTTATGCGGGAACCGTTATTCTCCAATACGTGCCGCATGGTTTTACCGAGCGCAAAAGTCAATTTTGTAAAGCTGGAAATCAATGGTGAAAATTGGGGGATTTATGTGAATGTGCAGCAGCTGGATGGTGATTTTATCCGTGACTGGTTCCCGAACAACGACGGCACACGCTGGAGCGCGGGCGCAGGAGGCGGAGGGGATCCGGATGGCGGCGGCCCCGGAGGAGGTCCTGGTGGCGGTCCCGGTGGCGGTCCCGGTGGCGGGATGACATGGGGAGGCGCTCTGAAATATATTGACGAAGATACTGCCTCGTATGCAAAAGTGTATCAAATCAAAAACACCAATCAGGACAATCCATGGGATCCTTTAATTGAGACCTGTCAAATACTGAGCAACGTTTCTGAACAAGATTTGCCTGTCAAATTGCCGGACGTATTAAACATCGACCGGGCGCTTTGGCTCTGTGCCCTGGAAATCGTTTTCCAGGATGATGACGGGTATGTGTTCAAAGGAGGCGGAGATTATTATCTTTATTATGAACCCGTTTCCGGTTTAATCAATTTTATTCAATATGACGCTAATACGTGCATGAATATCGGCCGGGAGGGCCAATGGTCCGTATTTTTTCGCGCCGACGATGAAAATGTGCCTGTTATGTCACGGTTAATGCCTGTGCAACAATATCGCCAGCGTTATCTGGCTCATGTACGTTCCATTCTGGACCATTTTTTGACTGAGGAACATCTTGTTCCCCTGATAGATTCGTATAAGGCATTGATCGAAGACGAGGTCAAAGCCGATTCGAAAAAATTGTATTCGAATGCACAATTTGAAAGCGGAATGAACGGATTAAAATCGTTTATTCAAAGTCGCCGCAATTATTTACTGGCAAATGCCGAAGTGAACAGACCGGCGCCCGATATTCAAGCGGTTCATGATGAAATCGTAACGGGTCCTTCGGGTGATTCTCAACTATATATCATAGCAAAGGTCAACAAAGATGCCGTTTCGGTGAGTCAGTTGAATTTATATTATTCGTACGATTATTATGGTCCGTTTGACTTTCAAAAAATGTATGATGACGGTCTACATCATGACGGCGGGGCAGGGGATGGTATCTATGCGAGCGAATTAGCCTTTGATTCTTTTACGACATTTATCCGTTACTATGTACAGGCCATAGCGGATGATGCATATGGAACCATGTCTTTTTTACCTTTTGCCGAACATTTGGCTTGTAAATTGTTCCCAAACTATCCCAAAGCCGAGAGCACGGATATTGTCATCAACGAGATGATGGCCCAAAACAGCGCCTCGTTTGCCGATCCCCAGGGTGAATACGATGACTGGATAGAGTTGTTGAACATTGGTGAAGAGACGATTGATCTTGCCGGAAAATATCTGAGTGACAAGATGGACAATCCGTTAAAATGGCGGTTCCCTGAAAATACATACATTAATCCCGGGGAGCATCTCATCGTCTGGGCCGACGAAGATGGGAGTGAAGAGCAGGGCCTGCATGCAAATTTTAAACTATCTTCCACAGGTGAAACAATTTTGCTGTTTGACTCTGATGAGAATAATAATGCCTTACTCGACTCCGTATCCTTTGCACCTTTGGGTGTCGATAAATCATACGGCCGTTATCCGGATGCAACGGGTGAATGGCGGTTATTTGAAACGGCAACCCCGGGAGCAAAAAACAATCTGACAAGCGCCGTTAACGGCGATGTGGATATTCCGGTGGCATTTAAACTTTGGCCCGCCTTCCCCAATCCATTCAATCCCGAAACCACGATTTTATACCGGATACCTTTTAACCAAAAGGTCACCCTGAAAATATACAATTCTATGGGACAATTTGTCACAACACTTGTGGACCGGGAGTTACCTGCCGGTCACTATTCCGTTTTGTGGGACGGGCGGGATATGAATGGAAATCATGTGGCGTCCGGTGTTTATATATATCGAATGGTCACAGGCTCAAATGTCCGCACGATGAAGGTGGCACTGATTAAGTAAAAACAAGTAGCGGCGCAGGGATTCGAATCCCGGACACGTGGATTATGATGTCACATGTTCGGGGTTTCGGGGATTTTGCAGGGATTTGCAGAGGGTTGTTTTGGGTTGCTAAAATTAATAATTACAGGGTTATAGGGTGTGTGGTATTGGGGTTGATTTTTGCAGGGATTTGTATGGAATTGCAGGAATTGGGATAAATTTTATCCCAAATTTATCCCAAGGTGGCATAAATTATTAGATGATGTTAATTTTCCAAAAAAAGCTTGCATTAATTGTAATATTTTTGTAAAATAAGTGTTAGGTGAAACTTTTAAACTTATATACCTTATTCACGTCATATAAATAGAAATATGATGACTTTCAATAAGGGCATATTTTTGGTTATCGACAAACAGATTTAGAATGATATTATGGTGGAAGTATCGTTTTTTTTCTTAAAATTTCAAAGGGATTTTATAATATGCCTTGATTTTATTAAAGCCTGTTGCAATCGATTATCTTAGTTGATTAATTTTATTGCAATTAAGCATAAAATTTAGTTAATTCTTCCAGATCGATA
>JAFGEC010000050.1 GCA_016931775.1 Candidatus Zhuqueibacterota bacterium
CGAGCAACCGCCCATACTGGTCAGCGTATCCATAAATTCAGCCGGAATACCCTGAACGACCTTGCGTTTTTTGCATCCCTCAAACGCAGTATATAGATTGTAAAAACTGTGGATGGCCGTTCCACCCTCAACGGCGGTGCCGCCGCAATAGCCCTTGGTTTCCACAAGCATGGTATTGGCTCCCTGTCGTGCGGCTGATAGAGCTGCAAAAACGCCGGCAGTACCCCCACCCGCGACCACCACATCAAAATGACGTACCGGCAGTTTACGGGCGGGTTCCGTGTAATACTCTTCCGCCTGAGCCGTAAAGGACGCTACGCTGCCGTTTGCCAATCCTGCTTGTGCACCGATGCCTAAAGCCACCATCCTTTTGGAGAAATTTCTACGATTCATAAAAATTCTCTCTTTTTTAGAGTAACCGGTTTTTAGGGTAAAATTCCCTATATTTTGACAAATTTTACGAGCAAAAGAGGCTCAGTTCTCAAAAAAATACCAATTAAAAATATGGAACAGGTTAAAAACCTTTATTTAAATGGTAATAAACCTCATTCCACCGTAATTCTTTTTTAAAAGCCGGCAACCTGGTATCCTTATCAATTTGTACGAACTCGATGCCACTCATTGCGGTAAAATCTTCCAGATACTCGGCCGTGATTGCCTGGCTGAATGCCGTATGGTGTGCACCACCGGCATAAATCCAAGCTGCCGCCCCGGTTTTAAGGTCCGGCTGAGGCGTCCAAAGCGCGCAAGCAACCGGAAGTTTGGGCAGTGGTTCAGGCACGACACATTCCACAGGATTGACGATCATGCGGAACCGGTTGCCCATATCGATCAAACTGACATTCACAGCAGAACCGGCAGGTGTGCTGAAGACCAGCCGGGCTGGATCGTCTTTGCCGCCGATACCGAGTGGATGCACCTCCAGTTTTGGTTTTCCACTGGCAATAGTCGGACATATCTCAAGCATGTGCGCACCAAGCACTCTGGCACCCGATGGATTCAGATGGTATGTGTAATCTTCCATAAATGAACACCCGCCTTGTAAACCATCGCCCATCACTTTCAAAGCACGAACAAGCGCCGCATGTTTCCAGTCGCCTTCCGCGCCAAAACCGAACCCTGCCGCCATTAAACGCTGGGTTGCCAGGCCGGGAAGTTGTTCCAAACCGTGCAGGTCTTCGAATGTATCGGTGTATGCCCGAAATCCGCCATCAGATAAAAACGATTTTAAACCAAGCTCAATACGCGCCTGGTAACGGACATTCGAATGTCTCTCTCCACCCTTTCGTCCAGCCGGTGCGATATCATAAAGATCAGCGTATTCTTCTACGAGCCGGTCAATCTTTGCATCACTGACACTATTGATAACCTGAACGATATCTCCCACGCCATGGCTGTTCACTGAAACACCAAACCGGATCTGGGCTTCGACTTTATCGCCTTCCGTCACCGCCACTTCCCGCATATTGTCGCCAAAACGGGCAATTTTCAAATTCTGCATATCATACCACGCCGCTGAAGCACGTGTCCAGATACCGATGCGTTCAAGCACATCATCGTCCTGCCAGTGCCCCACAACCACTTTGCGTTCCATGCGCAACCGGGTCATGATAAATCCGTGCTCCCGGTCACCGTGTGCGGATTGGTTCAAATTCATAAAATCCATGTCTATTTCCTGCCACGGCAGATCGCGATTGAATTGAGTGTGCAAATGTAAAACCGGTTTGTTCAAGATTTTTAATCCGTTAATCCACATTTTCGAGGGAGAAAATGTATGACACCATGTTATCAAACCGATGCATTTACGGTCGGCGTTGGCGTCTATACATATATTGCTAATCTCTTCGGGGGTTTTCATAACCGGCTTGAAAACTATATTAACCGCAATTTTTGCATTATTATTGAAAAATTTAGTGATCTCTTGGGAATGAATTGCCACCTGTTTCAAAGTTTCGGGTCCGTATAAATGCTGGCTGCCGGTTACAAACCAGACGTCTAATTTTTTAAAATCCATTCATAGCTCCTTTCTAATCAAAAGTCGACAATACTTCGGTTTTCTCACAAGATAAATTTATTAAATAACTTTTGTATATTTTTATATATGCTCATCGAATCGTACGGTTTAATATAAATTAAAAACATGTTAAATGAAACAGCTTTTTTTGTATATATATATCATTACCCTGCACCCGTAATAATCGCAGTAAAATGAGGGCAGCCACTGAATTTCCCGAGGGTGAAAATTCAGTCATGCATGCTGTTCATCTGTTTTTATACAATTTTGGGGGATATCCTTCTAAAAGATTAACTTGCATTTTTTCCCCGATATTTCTACTTTTTAACGTTTAACGGAGAATAGTCTTGACACGATGCCCCATTTGTTCCGGCACAAAAAGCCGATTGATAATCCATCTCCACGATCACTTTTGCTCCGGCGAAGAATTTTCCCTTTACGAATGCCTGTCATGCCATGTTGTAAGCACCTGGCCTATACCTGATGCTGACAATATTCAAAGGTATTATTCGGGAAAGGAATATATTTCCCATAAGACGTCAAGCCGTGATCCATTAAACAAATTGCTGCTTCTGGCCCGGCGAATAACCATGTACCTGCGCCGACGTCTGGTAGAAAAAAATATACCCTTGCCCGGCTCGCTTTTAGACATCGGCTGCGGAACCGGTGCGTTTTTATCAGAAATGATGGCCGCAGGCTGGCAAGTTGACGGCATTGAAGCCGATGCCGCCGCACGTCAAACAGCCGAACAAAACCTCAATATTGCCATTCAGCCACCCGATAAATTATATACCCTTACAAAAACCTACGACGCCGTTACGTTGTGGCACGTGCTGGAACATATGCAAAATCTCCCGCGTCTTGTTATTCAATTTAAAAAAATGCTTGCACCGAGCGGAGAACTGTTTATTGCCGTCCCCAATTTATTTTCAAAAGACGCCAAGGCCTACGGCCCTTTTTGGGCGGCTTTTGATGTTCCCCG
>JAFGEC010000447.1 GCA_016931775.1 Candidatus Zhuqueibacterota bacterium
CAGCTTTACCTACGTCGAGGGTGAATCCTTGATTCTGGCGTGCCGTGAGGTGGCGCTGTCCTCCGGTTCAGCCTGTACCTCCACTTCCTTGCAATCCTCATACGTATTAAAAGCCATCGATGTGCCTGATTTTATCGCACATTGTTCCATCCGGTTTGGACTGGGCAAAAGCAATACGGAGGAGCACATTGATTTTCTGGTTGACCTGTTGGCGAAAAATGTAAAAAAACTCCGTGACATGTCGCCATTGTACGATATGGCAAAGGAAGGAATTGATATTGCAAAACAAAAGTGGTCGAAACACGATCATCATTAGTGTGCAATTTTGAAAGGAATAGCCATGGATGCCTGGGATGAATATACGGAAAAAGTGATGGATCACTATGAAAATCCCCGTAACGTCGGCTTGATTGACAATGCCGATGGTACAGGCGTGGTCGGCAATCCTGCGTGTGGGGATGTCATGAAATTGACAATACGTGTGAAAGATGATGTTATTGTTGATGCAAAATTTAAAACATTCGGATGCGGTGCTGCAATCGCCACCAGTTCAATGGTTACCGAGATGGTAAAGGGTAAAAAAATCAACGAGGCTCTTGATATTTCCAATAAAACGGTTGCCGAGGCACTGGGAGGATTGCCAAAAGTAAAAATGCACTGTTCGGTTTTGGCCGAAGACGCCCTGAGAGCGGCAATAGATGACTATAAAAAGAAACAGACAACCAAATAGGCGGATAAAATGGATGAATTGAAATTGTTTAAAGTTTACTACCTGGGTGAGAGAAAATGCTGGAGCCTGCGTATTGCCAATTCTGCGGAGGAGGCATTGATGCAGTGTTTCCGCCATTCCGAACAGGGAATGCCCAAGGATGGCGCGGAAAAAAGTTGCCGGGCGGAAGAAGTCACTTTTGACGGTTATAAAATCAGCATCGAAAAGATATGATACATTCCATGATCCGCGAACGGATAAAGTTGAATTGAATGATGAAGGAGGCATATGAAACCATTTGAAATCAAGCCCGGTGTGTTCTGGGCAGGGGCGCTTCACCCCGATTTACGAATTTTTGATATCCTGATGAAAACCAAAAACGGAACCACCTATAACAGCTATCTGATCAAAGGAGAAAAAACCGCCGTCATCGATACGGTAAAGGGTAAATTCACCAAATTGTATTTGGAAAATTTATCGCAGGTGTGTGATATAGATAAAATAGATTATGTTATTATTCAGCATAACGAACCCGATCATTCAGGGAGTTTGGCCGCACTGCTGGATGCCGCACCCTCGGCGCAGGTGGTCTGTAGCAAACCTGCCGTCAAATACGTACAAAATGTATTAAACCGGGATATCGAACCTCTGGCCGCACAAAATGATACAACTTTGGAACTGGGCGCGGGTAAAACCCTGCGATTTTATGCCACACCTTTTCTGCATTGGCCCGATACCATGATGACGTTTCTGGAGAATGAACGGGTTCTTTTTCCCTGTGATGTTTTCGGTTCGCATTTTTGTGACGTCCATATGTTCGACGATGCCATTACACGGGATTTTTGGCCCGAGTTCAGGTACTATTTTGATGTCATTATGAGACCGTTTAAAAAGAATGTCCAAAATGCATTAAAGAAAATCAACGGTCTAAATATCGATATACTTGCACCGTCTCACGGACCTGTGATCCGGAATAATATTTCTAAATATCTGGAGGCCTACGATTTATGGTCGGCGGCCAAACCGTCCAACGATCCCAAGCGGGTGTTGATTTATTACGCCAGTGCGCATTTTAACACGGAATTATTGGCCGAATGGATCGCTGAAAATCTGCAGGACAAGGGGCTGAACGTAGAGTTGTTTGATGTGGTTGAATTGGATTTTAACGGACATTTGGACTTGATCGAATCCGCAGATGCCGTACTGTTCGGTTCACCCACAATCAACGGTGATGCGGTGAAACCCGTTTGGGATGTTTTGAGTTCCCTGGCAACACTTGATTTAAAGGGAAAAATCGGGGCCAGTTTTGGATCCTATGCCTGGAGCGGCGAAGCGACAAAAATGCTGGACGCCCGGATGGCGGATTTAAAATTCAAGGTGCCTGTTGAGGGATTTGTAGCCGTGCTGGTACCGGGCAAAGAAGAAAAGAAAGCATGCTTTGAATTTTGTGAAAAACTGGCAGCGGCGATATCAGCTAAATAAGGAGTTTGCTACATGAGTGATAAATATGATCTTGTTGTTTTCGGTTCCGGCCCGGGCGGATATGTTGCGGCAATTCGTGCGGCTCAACTCGGGCAAAAAACCGCTGTTGTGGAACGCGCCGAACTGGGCGGCATTTGTTTGAATTGGGGGTGTATCCCCACAAAGGCGCTGCTGCAAAGCGCCACTTTGTTCGAGCAGATAAAAAAAGCGCAAAATTTTGGTATTGTGGTCGGTGAACCCGCTGTTGACTTTGAACAAGTCGTTAAACACAGCCGTTCAGTAGCCGGCCGGCTTTCCAAAGGCATCGAGTTTTTATTTAAAAAAAATAAAATTACCCATGTGCCCGGCACGGCGGAAATCACCGGAAAAGGTAAAATCAAGGTGAAAAACGGCAAACAGGATACGCTTCTTGAGGCAGCCAATGTGATTATTGCCACCGGTGCCAGACCGCGGACGATTCCCGGTATGGAGTACGACGGGGAAAAAATTATCAGCAGCAAAGAAGCCATGGTACTGAACAAGTTACCCAAGTCCATGGTGATCATCGGTGCCGGTGCTATCGGAGTCGAGTTTGCCTATTTTTACGCCTCGATCGGCACCAAAGTCACTTTGGTGGAAATGATGCCGCATATCCTGCCTATCGAAGATCAGGAGATTGTCAAGGTGGTCGATACCGCTTTTCGTAAAACGGGCATCAGTATTCTGGCGGGTACCAAAGTCGAAAAAATAGAAAAAACCGCCAAGGGTGTCAAGGTGATGGTTTCCTCGCCCAAAGGACAGCAGACCGTGGATGGTGATTTAGCACTGGTTGCCATCGGTGTACAGGGAAATGTGGAGGGTATCGGCCTGGAAAAAGTCGGAATTCAGCTTGAAAAAGGATATATCAAGGTGGACAAACGTAATTATAAAACCAATGTGGATGGATTTTATGCCATCGGTGATGTCATCGGGCCGCCATGGCTGGCCCATGTGGCCTCTGCAGAAGGTGTCGTTGCCGCCGAAACCATCGCCGGTCACGAAGCCACACCGGTGGATTATTCCAATATTCCCGGCTGTACCTATTGCCAGCCCCAGATCGCCAGTCTTGGACTTACAGAAGAGAAAGCGAAACAGGAAGGATACGACATCAAGGTCGGACGGTTTCCGTTCCGCGCCAACGGCAAGTCTCTGGCCATGGGGCATTCGGAAGGACTGGTGAAAATAATTTTTGATGCCAGGTATGGCGAATTACTCGGTGTCCACATTGTCGGTGCCGAGGCCACCGAACTGCTTGCCGAATTGGGCGTCGCGAAAACACTGGAAACGACGGCATTTGAAATCTTTAATACCATCCATGCCCATCCGACCATATCAGAGTCCATCAAAGAGGCTGCGGAGGACGCATACGGACAGGCCATTCATATTTAATGGGGCCGATCCCGGAAATGAAAATCCTGAAAAGTAAAAATTCGTTGTTACAAATATACCGCCGGATGCTGACCAGCCGGTACCTGGATGAAAAAATGCTCGTGCTGCTCAAGCAGGGTAAAAGTTTCTTTCACATCGGTTGTGCGGGACATGAAGCGGCACAGATCGGTGCCGCCATGGCGTTTAAACCGGGAAGTGACTGGTTTTATCCGTACTACCGCGATCAGGCTTTTGTTTTACAGCTGGGCGTCACTCCGAAGGAAATATTTTTAGAATTTCTAGCCCGGAAGGACGGGCCCTCTTCCGGCGGCCGGCAGATGCCGCAGCATTACGGGCATGCTGAGCTGCATATTATGAGTCAATCAAGTTCCACCGGAACACAATACTTGCAGGCGGCGGGAACGGCCATAGGATGTAAAAAGAATGCCGATGGCAGTGTGGTTTATGTTTCATCCGGTGAAGGCGCTGCCAGTCAGGGGGATTTTTATGAAGCCATCAACTGGGCGACACGTGATCAGCTGCCCATTGTTTTTTTTATTCAGGATAACAAATATGCCATTTCCGTACCTCGCGAGCAACAAACAGCAGGTGTGTCCGTATATGAAATGGTCATGGGATACCAAAAGTTACACCGCCACCAGGTGGACGGTTTGGATGTCGGTGCGACGTTTAAAATTTTAAAACATTGCGTCGATCTGGCACGCGCCGGCAACGGCCCGAGTCTTGTGGTGGCCCATACACTGCGGTTGCTGTCTCACTCTTCTTCCGACGATCAGCGCAAATACCGCGATGAAAAAGAACTGGCGTCCGAGCGGGAAAAAGATCCGATCCTGTTGATGGAAAAGCAGCTGGCTGAAAAATATTCTGTACCAAGCGGTGAATTGGAGGCAATAAGAGCCAAGATCCGAAAGGAAGTGGATCATGCGGCGGAATCTGCAGAGTCTGAACCAATGCCCGAACCTTCCAGCCTGAAAAATTTTTTAATTGCTCCGCTTCCGGATTTTCCGGATGTTGATCCGCCAAAAAACGGAAAAAAGATCGTCATGGTAGATGCCATCAATCACGCCTTGCGGGAAGAAATGGAGCGTGATGAAAAAATACTGGTTTACGGAGAAGACGTTGCAGACGCTAAAGGCGGTGTGTTTACGGTCACTAAAGGACTTTCAACGACATTCGGCACCAGCCGAGTTTTTAATTCCCCGCTTGCCGAATCGAGTATTATCGGAACAGCCATCGGTCTCGCAATAAGCGGCTATAAACCGGTGGTGGAAATTCAGTTCGGCGATTATATCTGGACCGCCATGATGCAAATCCGCAACGAACTGGCAACCATTCACTGGCGTTCCAACGGCTCGTGGCGCTGTCCGGTGGTTATACGGGTTGCCGTGGGAGGTTACATTCACGGCGGATTGTGTCACAGTCAGAATATAGAAAGTTTTTTCGCACATGTTCCCGGACTTTTAATCAGCTACCCCTCCAATGCAGCCGATGCGAAGGGACTGTTGAAATACGCTATTCGATGTGAAAATCCCGTGCTATTTCTGGAGCATAAGGGATTGTACCGTCAGAGCTTTGCCATGAGTCCGGAACCTGAAAATTCGTATGTTTTGCCGTTCGGCAAAGCGGCAATTAAAATTACAGGTGCTGATCTAACCATTGTGACCTGGGGAGCGACGTTGGAGAAATCTCTGCAGGTTGCCGCCGGCTGGCAAAAACAGGGGAGAGGCGTTGAAGTCATCGATATCCGCACCATTGTTCCGCTGGACATGGAGACAATCACAACTTCCGTGCAGAAGACCGGGCGTGTACTGGTCGTTCACGAAGATACTTTAACCGGCGGTTTTGGAGCGGAAATTGCCTCCCGTATCGCCGACCGGTGTTTTGAATATCTGGACGCACCGATTAAAAGAGTTGCCGCACAGGATGTCCATGTCCCTTTCAACTGGGAGCTGGAGAAAGCCATGTTGCCGCAAACCGAAACGATCCAAAAGGCCGTTTTGGATTTACTGGACTATTAGAGGAATTGAAATGATAGTCAATATGGTCATGCCCAAGATGGGTGAAAGTATAACCGAAGGCACGATTGTCAAATGGCGTGTTAAAAATGGCGACCGTATCGGTAAGGATGAGATCATCCTTGAGATCAGTACGGACAAGGTGGATTCCGAAATACCTTCACCGGCGTCGGGCATTGTGAGCGAGATGCTGGTGCAGGAGGGCGAGACGGTAGCCGTGGACACGGTTATTGCCCGGATAAAAACCGGGCAGGAAGAGGAATCTGTCTCTTTGAAAGCTGGATCGAAAAAAAAATTACATGTCCCCGAAACGGCGCCGGTAGAGCGTAAAAAATTTCTGTCGCCGGTTGTCAAACGTATTGCGCGGGAACATGCTATTTCGGTAGAGACCTTACAATCGATTTCCGGTAGTGGTGCTGCAGGCCGGATCACGAAAAAAGATATGTTGAATTTTTTGCAGGAGAACGCCGGTCAGGTCGCGCCAAGCCCGGCTGATCGTTCTTCGACACACGGGCGGGATCAAACGATACCCATGGATCATGTCCGTAAGCAAATGGCCGAACACATGATTTTCAGCAAAACAGTCTCCGCTCATGTCACGTCGATTTCCGAAGCCGATGTCACCGGACTGGTTCGGCTTCAGGAAAAAAACAAAAAAGATTTTGAAAAACGTACGGGCGCCAAATTGACACTGACCGCTTTTTTTATTCATGCCGTTTGCCGGGCAATAAAAGAGTATCCGTACGTAAACAGCTCTGTGGTTGAAAACCAGATTATATTAAAAACCGATTTGAACATCGGTATTGCAGTGGGAACGGCGCGTGGTCTCATTGTACCTGTTATCAGGAAAGCGGATTTATTGAACGTCGAAGGGCTCGCACTCCGGTTATCGGACCTGGTGAACAGGGCACGGACCTCTCGATTAGAGCCGGATGATGTACGCGACGGTACGTTCTCCATTACAAATTTCGGCACCGTCGGCAATCTTATGGGAACTCCCATTATACACCAGCCGCAAGTGGCTATTTTGGGTATCGGCGCGGTAAAAAAACGTGCGATGGTCATCAACGACGCCATAGCTATCCGTTCCATGGTGTTTTTGAGTCTGAGTTACGATCACAGGATTATCGATGGCTTGTACGGTGGGTCTTTTTTAGAAAAGATTGTTCAACTGTTGGAAAAATATTCGGAAAATTTTGATTTATAAATACAATGAGGAAAGATGGACATAGTAGAAGATAAAGTACTGGATCTCGGATTTTTAAAGCTTGTCGATTTTATGGGTGGTGATTTGGCCGTCGTCCAGGCCGCCAGGGTATCGGTCGGCAAGGGTGTGACCCACGATATCCGGGATAAAAAACTGGTCGAGTTCCTATTGGCGCACAAACATGAAACACCGTTTGAACATTCGGTGTTTAAATTTCATGTAAAATGCCCGATTTTTGTCGCCAGGCAGTGGTTCCGGCATCGCATTTCCAGCTTTAACGAAATCTCCGGACGTTATACAGAGATGAAGGAAGAGTTTTGCCTGCCGGATCGATTGAGAACGCAAAAGGCGCGAAATTATCAATATATGGAACTCCCCCAGGAAAAAAATAACATGTTGCGGGAAAAAATAGCCTTGCATTACGAAAGTTGCTACAAGCTTTACCGCGAGCTTTTAGACGACGGTGTGGCGAAGGAACACGCCCGCCTGGTCTTACCGCAGTCCTTGTATACCCAGTTTTACTGGACCGTAAACGGCCGTGCGTTGATGAATTTTTTGGCTTTACGATTGGACGAGCACGCACAGTATGAAATTCGTCAATATGCCGAAAAAATAGCAAAAATTTTCAGCGAAAAAATGCCATGGAGCTATGAGGCGTTTGAAAAATATGTATTGGCAGGTGAAAAATGGAGCGAAGAGGAATAAACAATCCGCGGCGCCCGCATTGGTTAAAAATATCGCTTCCAAAGGGTGAAAACTATACTCAGGTGAAGAAAATTTTGGCTGAAGGGCATTTGTTTACGGTGTGCAGCAGTGCCCGTTGTCCCAATGTTGCAGAATGCTGGGGACGCGGTACGGCCACTTTTATGATCCTCGGTAATATCTGCACCCGAAACTGCCGGTTCTGTGCCGTGGAGAGCGGCAAACCGGTTGATGTTGATCCGGATGAACCCCAAAAAATTGCGAGGGCGATCAAGGTGTTGGGCCTGAGCTATGCCGTTGTGACGTCCGTAACCCGAGATGATCTTCCGGACGGTGGGGCCGGGCATTTTGCGAAAACGATTCATACCATACACCGGGATGTCCCGGATTGCCGGATCGAAGTGCTGATACCGGATTTTTTGGGCGATCGAAAAGCTTTGGATACAGTGCTGAACGCCGGTCCGGACGTCCTCAATCACAACATCGAAACCATCCCGGAACTGTATTCCGTCGTACGCCCTCAGGCGCAATTCGACCGGTCACTTGACGTGTTGTCCTATGCCGCACAAAACGGCGCGTTGACCAAATCGGGTTTGATGATCGGTTTGGGCGAGTCCGTGGCACAGATTAAATCGACAATGCGGATTTTACAAAAAACGGGATGCCGAATACTAACCATCGGACAATATTTACAGCCCAGCACCAGGCATCTACCCGTTCAGAAATATTATCACCCGCGTGAATTTTCCGAGTTGGAGAAAATCGGAAAAGCGATGGGTTATGATCACGTGGCGGCTGGTCCGCTGGTGAGAAGTTCGTTTCACGCCGATGAACAATTTTTTGACAGTTTACCGGATGCCGAATCGAAACCCATGGAATTATAGCGTATAAATTTTTTCGCAGATATAATAAAAATATGTACTTTTTGTTAAACTTGCACAAAATAATGAAAATACGTATATTGAAAAAAACGGAAGGTTTGTAGAAAATGGCTTTGCTTGATGTTATAACATACGGTCATCCGACTCTGCGCAAAGTAGCAAAACCGGTTCAGAAGGACCAAATTGATAAATTGTTTATTCGCGATCTCTTGGAAACCATGCACGAGCGAGATGGCGTCGGATTGGCTGCACCACAGGTTAATGTTTCACAGCGGATTATTGTCGTCACCGATTTTGAACATACTTTTACCATGATAAATCCCAGAGTTATCGCCCATAGTGAGGGATTGCTCTCCGAGGTGGAGGGTTGCCTGAGCTTGCCGGGTTTTCAGGCCGTCGTGCAGAGATATGCACGAGTCATTGTATCCGCATGGGATGAAAATGCGGAAACGTATGAGGTCAAAGCTTCAGGATTACTGTCTCGTGCCATTCAGCACGAGATCGATCACTTAAACGGCGTTCTGTATATCGATCGGGCCGATATTTCAACCCTGGCGCGTATCGATCCCATTACAAAAAATAAAAATTACATATCACTCCCATATCTCGTATCGCATTTTAAAAATTTAAATAAAGAGCTATCCTCATTGGTTTTTGAATCCCAGCCGGGTTACTTTATCTAGAATGGAGATAAATATGGAAAAAAAAGTCGTACGTTATGTTCGAAAGCTGTCCGGGCAGGAAGCAAACGACAGGTATATTATGATACTTGCGGATAGGCTTGAGCTGTTTCCCAAACCGGGCGTACCGTTTAAAATTCAGTTCGGCGAAAAAAAATACGATAGCCAGGTCAAAGCTGTGGATTGCTGGTGCCGCGGTCCTAAAAAACCGCACGTTCATTACCGTATCGACTTGACTCCTTTTATCGCTGTTTTTCGACCCCATTTCGGGCAAACGGTAACACTTGAAAAAATACGCAAAAATTTGTACGAAATGAAATAGAGGTTTTATTTGAAAGCCTTGATTCTTGCTGCCGGTTATGCCACCCGACTCTATCCCCTGACAAAGGATAAACCTAAACCGCTTTTAAAAGTCGGCGAAAAGACGATACTGGACCATTTAATCGGTAAAATAATCACCTTGCCCGTTGAAACGATTTATATCGTTACAAATGAAAGGTTTACGCCCGTTTTTCAAAAATGGTCAGAGAACGTTCCTCCCAATTATCCTGAAATAATAATTATTAACGACGGTACAACCAGCAATGAAACCCGTTTGGGTGCCATCGCGGATATCCAGTTTGTGATCGATCAGGCCGGAATAAATGATCATCTTTTGGTTGCTGCAGGTGATAATGTCTACACTTTTAATTTTTTGCACATGTATGAACTGTTTTTGCAAAAACAGGCAAATGTCATTCTCACTTTTCCCGTAGAAAATCTGGAGAAATTGAAGAGATCCGGCGTTGTCGAGGTAGACGACCGGTTACGTGTTATTGGATTTGAAGAAAAACCGGATAAACCCCGCTCCAATCTTGTGTGTCCTGCTTTGTACATGTTGCAACGCCCGACTTGTGATCTTTTTTCAGTTTATTTGAAGGGAAAAAACAATCCCGATGCACCGGGATTTTTTATTAAATGGCTCTATCAGCAAATTCCGGTATTTGCTTTTATAATGAAGGAAAAGTATTTTGATATCGGCACATTGGAGTCTTATAAGAGAGTATGTGCTGAATTGGGTGAAGAAGGTACGAGAAAAAATAAAATAAGCAGAGGAGAATATGGAACAGGGTAAAGAGTTTTTTATCGGCCTTGATCTGGGAGGAACATCGTTAAAGTATGCCCTGGGAACAAGCGGGGGAGATATCCTGATAAAAGATGAAATGGATAGTAAAGCCGATCGTCCGCAAAAGGAAGTATTTGAGGTGATTTTCAAGGCGATAAAGGTTTTACGCGAGGAAGCAAAAACCCGGGGTGGTTTTGTCGCCGCAATTGGACTGGGCAGCCCGGGTGCCGTCGATTTTGAAAAGGGCAAACTAAAGGGAAATACGCCTAATTTTCTCCATTGGGGAGATGCTGAAATAAAAAAAACCATTGAAGCCGAATTTGCAATCCCCTGTTGGGCGGATAATGATGCAAACGTTATGGCGTTCGCAGAGTCCCGGAAAGGTGCGGGAAAAGGCGCCAATAATGTGATTGCTTTGACTTTGGGTACCGGCATCGGAGGTGGGATTTTAATCGACGGACAATTGTTCCGCGGTACTCGCTATGCCGGTGCCGAACTCGGACACATTACGATAGATTACGATGGAGAACCCTGTAATTGCGGCGGTTACGGTTGTGTTGAAAAATACGCTTCGGCTCCTGCTATGGTTAAGAATTATATTGAAAAGTTGACAACGGCAAAAATGTCCATCCCCGATAAAGTATCTACAAAAATCATTTTTGCCCGGGCAAAAGAAGGGGAAAAGCAGGCTTTGGAGACAATCGACGATACGTGCAAATATCTGGGAGCGGCTCTTGCCAGTATAATAAATATTTTTAATCCTGAAATTATCGTCATCGGCGGCGGTGTGGCCGATGCCGGAGATGAATTTATGCGGCGGATCTGGGCGGCCACCACCGCGCGTACCATGAAACCGTCCCTGGAAGGTTTAAAACTTGTGCGGGCGAAAATGGGTAACGATGCGGGCGTTGTCGGGGCCATCTGTATGGCCTCGGAAATGTATTATAGTCAGAAAAGAGATTGATATGAAAATATTGATTGCTAATGTCGGCAGTACTTCATTCAAGTTTAAATTACTTGATATGCAAACGGAAGCCATTCTGGCTCAGGGTAAAATTGAAAATATCGGCTTTGCTGAATCCGCATTCAAGTTTACTGCTGACGGGTGTGAAAAAGCCGGTCGGGATGTTTTTTCGGAATATAAAGATGCGGTGGATGCTTGTATCAAATGGTTGACCCATCCGGAAACCGCCGTGCTTGGTTCAATTGCAGAACTCGATGCAGTGGGTTTTAAAACCGTGCATGGGAAAGGAATGCGAGAATGTATACGACTGGACGAAAATGTACTCCAGGCTATGGAAGATTATACGTTTTTAGCCCCGGCACATAATCCGCCCTACATCAAAGCGATTCGGATTTTTCAAAAATATAATATATCACTTGTCGCCCTGTTCGAACCGGCATTTCATACCCATATTCCGGAAAATGCATACATCTATGGTATACCTTATGACCTTGCTGAAAAGCATCAAATACGCAAGTACGGTTTTCATGGCGCATCCCACCGGTATATCTCTCAACGGGCGCCGGAATTTACCGGTTTAAATCCCGGCAAAGTAAAAATCATTTCCTGTCACCTGGGAGGCAGTTCTTCCATCTGTGCGATAAAAAACGGCGTATCGGTGGACACGTCTATGGGCTTCTCGCCCCAGAGCGGTGTGTTGAATCTGAAACGGTGCGGTGACCTGGATCCGTTTGTGGCGTTGTATCTGCAAAAGGCCGAAAACCTGTCGGTCGATGAGGTGGCTGATATACTTAATACAAAAAGCGGACTGGTGGGTATATCCGGTATCGAAGGCGATTGTAAGGAAATCGAAGATGCAGCTGTCGCAGGCCATCGACGCGCCCGCACCGCAATGGATGCTTTTTGTTACGGTATACTGCAATATATCGGCGCGTATTACGTGACATTGGGCGGTCTGGATATTCTGGCTTTTACCGGCGGTATCGGCGAGCACAGCGCGGTTATTCGTTCGCAAATTTCGCAACAGCTCGGATGTTTCGGCGTAGAGCTGGATGAAACCGTGAATAAAAAAACACACAGCGAAGCCGTCATTTCTTCGACCAAATCAAAAGTTATAGTGGTTGTCATACCGGCTAACGAGGAAATTATCGTAGCACGGGAGGTGGAAAAACTGTTACGTGGGTGAGTTGAAAAATGAGTAACATCATCGAATCCTATGCTTTTGGCTCCATGACCGTCAAGGGCAATATCTATCGCCGGGATCTGATTGTTTTCCCTCATAAAATTTTGCCCGACTGGTGGCGGGAAAAAGGACATTTGTTGAGTTTGGATGATTTAAAAGATGTACTTGCGTATGAACCGAATGTCGCTATTATCGGATGCGGTGCAATGAGCAAGATGAAGATTGCAGATAATGTGTGGGATCTGTTTGCAGCTAAAAGCATTCTTTTCCTTGCAGGTGCAACGGGAAAAATGGTCAATGAATTTAACCGGCAATTGGAAAGGGGAGAAAAGGTCGCCGGGGCGTTTCATTTGACGTGTTAGGATAAAAATATATACGTTCAAACCGATACTTTGAGACGGCTACGAACTGTGCCGTTCGTTGAAAAATTCGGGTCCGTTTCCCTCTTTTGATCTCCACATAAACAAGAGTTTTTACTTCCGTTTGAAGACGCGGCATGATCCTCCCCCCGCAATGCGGGACGGGTGATCTGGCTCCGCTGTCTTTTGGGATTAAAAAAACTGCAGAGCGCAAAGGGCATAATAAAGATAACAGAGGGAAACATAAATAAAGAGTTTTGTCAAATTTTTTGTTTTTTGACCATAATTCTATAAAAAACATAATATAAATAGCCTAAACATGTAACCTGATTGCCCCGGCTAAAAACTCTGCGCCCCTGTGCCTCTGCACGAGGTATAAAAAATGTAAAGTGTCAAAATCAGGTTGATTGTTACAGCATATTTTTCAATCTATATAAAATTTTGGAGGATACCCGGTATATTTGCCTCTTGACTGGAATGATATTTTTTTTTACCTTGAATCGTTCAGAGTTGATTTTGGGTACGTCAACAAAACGTGCCAAAGAATGAATCGGTTTGAATCAAATTTTCAAGCAGCCCCTGCTAAATCCTGCTGCCCATAAAAACAAACAAGTGTTTTATTCCAATCGAAAGGACAAGCCATGATTTTCAGTTGGATCGACATTACCATGTTTTTGGCGTTTGTTACAGCCGTGGTTACAATCGGTATTTATAAAAGCCGTCAGGAAAAAACCAGTGAAGATTATTTTCTCGCCGGACGCGGGCTTATGTGGTGGTTGATCGGTTTTTCTCTTATCGCTGCGAATATCTCGACCGAACAATTTGTCGGTATGAGCGGAAACGCCGCAAGCCACGTGGGTCTGGCCATTGCCAGTTATGAATGGATGGCCGCCATTACCCTGGTGGTCGTGGCGTTCGGCTTTTTACCTTATTTTTTAAGGGCCGGTATTTTTACCATGCCTGAATTTCTTGAGGTGCGTTATAACGGTACGGCTCGGACCATCATGGCCGTCGCTACACTTTTTATTTACATGCTGTTGCTGGGCTCAGTGACTTATTCCGGCGCCCTGACCATCAGAACCCTAGGAGGTCAGATGGGGTATAATGTATCGCTGGCTTCAGGTTCGCTGGTTATCGGTTTGATCGCCATGGTTTACGTTGCGGCCGGCGGACTCAAGGCCTGTGCCTGGGCTGATTTGATCCAGGGAAGTGCACTGATTATCGGCGGCGCATTGATCATGGTTTTCGCTTTTATAAAATTAGGTAAGGCACCGGAAGCCGCTTCAATTATCAATGTACAGACAGGTGAGGTAGCGATCAAAACGTTCGCCAGTAATACCGGTGCTATACAGCGTTTTTGGGAACTGAACAGCGTGCGGATGAATATGTTCCTGCCCAAGACCGATAACGTGCTGCCATGGACGGCACTGCTTCTGGGACTGTGGATTCCCAATTTTTACTATTGGGGATTGAACCAGTACATCACACAGCGTACACTGGGATCGTCATCGCTGGCCCAGGGCCAGAGAGGCATTGTATTCGCTTCATTTTTAAAACTTGTTATTCCGTTCGTTATCGTTATCCCCGGAATTATTGCCTTTAATCTTTTTTCAAAGGATATGCTGCTTGAGGCCATAAAAGACAATGCGATTGTGATGACCAAATACGAAAAGGCCAATCCAAATACCGGACAGGTGATAAAGCTGGTTGCACCGGCTGATTCCATGGTAGCTAACTGGACACCGGGCAGGTTTCTGCTGGCGGTTTATCCGGACGATGCCGTACCCAAATCCGTCAATCCCTTTGTTTTACCCATCAGTCAAACCGTCTACGACGAAACCAAAGCGGGTGAATATCCCAAATTTATCAGTGAAGATAAATCCTGGCGCAGTGCTTACACGGCTTTGGCGCAGGAGGTGGATATATACAATAAAAACGTTGAAAACAACGCTGCTGCCGCCGGAGCCCGTATGTCAAACGAAAAATTTATAGCTTATAAATACGATACCGCCATGGGTATGCTGCTGGGCAAGGTACTGCCGCAGGGCGTCGGCGTTGTCGGATTTGTGCTGGCCGCATTGCTGGGCGCCGTTGTCAGCTCGCTGGCTGCCATGCTCAACGCATCATCGACCATTCTTACCATGGATGTGGTGAAAAAGTATTTCGCACCGAATGCCTCCCAAAAGGCTACAGTGTTAACCGGACGGATTTGCGTGGTGGGTTTTAGTTTAATCGCTGTTTTTCTTGCGCCGCAGTTGGGTAATCCAAAAATCAGTAACAGTATTTTTACCATCATTCAGGAAGGTCAGGGATTTATCTCGCCGGGAATTTTGGCGGTATTTGTGTTCGGACTCGTGATCCGAAAAGCACCGCCGGTCGCCGGTGTGGTCGGATTGTTGACCAATATTGCCGCTTACGGCATTATGAAATGGACCCTTCCCAATATTCAGTTTCTGAACAGAATGGCGATTTGTTTTGGACTGTGTTTGGCGGTAATGGCAATCATCACACTGGTAAATCCGTTGGAAAAACCGGTCGAATTTCAACATAAAACCAAAATTGATTTGACATCGTCCAAAGGCGCAAAAATTGCCGGTTTTGTCGTGGTGGGTATCACGATTATCTTCTACATCATCTTTAGTCCACTCGGTGTGGCAAAATAAAGTGATTAGAGTATCCGGAATTAGGAAGGAAAAGGTAATGAAAGGTTATTTCTCATGAGCGAAAAAAGCATTCTGGAAAAATTTAATGCCAAATTCCCCGGCAAACCCCGCGTATTTGCCGCACCCGGACGCGTGAACCTGATCGGTGAACATACGGATTATAACGACGGATTTGTATTTCCAATGGCACTGGATCGGTATACCTTTGTGGCGATTGCTGCCACCAACGACAGGAAACTGACCGTTTTTTCGGTAAATATGGACGAGACCATGAAAATCGACCTGGACAATAATACTGAAAAACGTAGTCACTGGAGTGACTACGTTTCCGGTATGGCATTTGTCCTTGAGGAAAAGGGGTACCGGATACCCGGTGCCGACATTCTACTGGAAAGCGATGTGCCGGTTGGATCCGGTCTAAGCTCTTCCGCTGCATTGGAGATGTCGTCTGGTCTGGCGTTTCTGGGTATTATGAATCAAACCATGCCCAAAGCCGACCTGGCGTTGTTGGGCCAGCGGGCGGAAAACAAGTTTGTCGGCATGAACTGCGGTATAATGGATCAGTTTATCTCCATGCACGGCCGGAAAGATCATGCCCTGTTTTTGGACTGCCGCAGTCTGGATTACCAACTGGTTCCGCTGCCGTCGGATAATGTGCGTATCGTTATATGCAATACCATGGTCAAACATGAACTGGGTTCTTCGGAATATAATAAACGCCGTGCCGAATGCGAAAAAGGTGTTGAAATAATGTCAAAGGATTTTCCCGGTATCAAGGCTTTACGGGATGTGAGTCTGGACCAGTTTGAAAGTGTAGAGAGTCAACTACCGGATGTCGTTCGCCGGCGTTGCCGGCATGTGATCTCCGAGGACGACCGGACATTAGCATCTATCGAGGCGCTGCAAAGCAACGATCTTGTTTGTTTCGGCAAGCTCATGAATGCCTCCCACGACAGTTTGCGGGATGATTATCAGGTGAGTTGCAAGGAATTGGACACCATGGTGGATATTGCGCGAACTATTCCCGGCGTTCTTGGTGCACGCATGACCGGCGGCGGTTTCGGCGGTTGTACGGTGAATCTGGTTAACGCCATGCAAGTGGAGAATTTTTGCATGACTATTTCAAGTCGGTATTTTCAGGTGACCGGTCTGGAACCGAAAATATATGTCAGCGTACCTTCGGATGGCGGGCATGAGATAGGTGTGTGAATTTATTATTGTGGTATTGAGAAGCCGGTTCGAGATTGTAATCAAGGATTAGCTGTTCATTATAAGCATTATATTTCATTGTTATAATTCGGAAAGAATTAGGAATAATGAAAAAGCAAAATGAATATTTTAAAAGATCTTAAATGCAATTCATTTGGAAAATATGGAGAAAAGACGCCAAAGCGTGAGGTTAGCAAGAAATATAATTGCGAGAATAAGCACTCTTTTCATGAATATATTTAGAGCTTTTCGAAATTTATATTCAAAGGGAACAAAAATTTATTTTGCTATAATGTTTTTGTCATTTAAAATTAATAAAATCAAGTTCATTATTCGTCAGGGTATCCCCCAAAATTGTTATCCGGGCTCAACTTTTTCAAAACCTTATTTTTTTCAGTTCAACCTTAGTAGCAACCAAAATCCCAAAACTTAACCTTATTAGCTTATTAATTCTAAATAAAATAAAAATAAGGTAATAAGGTTAATTCTTTGGTCCATTTTTTCTACTAAGGTAGGAAAGACAAAAATAAGGTTAAAAAGCCTCAGCATATTTAACATCAATGCTGATTCCCATCACCCGCATTGTCACAGAATTTTTTTCAGATTATAGACGGTCGTTAATTATTTATTTACAAAGCTTTACGGTATACTATTTAAAAAATTTTGGGGGATACCCTCAATTATTCGTAATCAAGTAATATGTGAGTAACCGGGGGGATGGAAAGCGTAGCTTTCCTTGTTATTCGTGACCCAAGCGCAGATTGGGTGTAATTAATGTTATTTTTCTTGAATTTATTATCAAACCTCTGCCAAAAATCTCCGACCCATCCCGCTTGGCGGGATGGGTCGGAAATAACGTTGCAAGCTGTGCTTGAACCCCCCGATTACTCAAATACTACGTAATCAAATCTCTCATTATAGGTTTTCAACATGCTATGCTTATCATGAGGCTTTAGCTTTCCAATTTGCCGCCTGTTTTTCTCTTTATTCCTTCATCATCCTTTCCATTATCTCCCTTATATGGTGCCGCAGTTTGTTGACTTCCATATTTTTAATTTCACCATACCGTACCGGTTCGCCAAACCGTAACACCATCTTCCCGGGATAGATAATCAGGCTGCCTTTCCGGTTGATTTTATAAGCTCCGGTCATAACCACAGGCACAATATCCACCCCGGCTTCTTTCGCCAGTAAAAACGCCCCGCGTTTGAACGGTTTGAACGAACCATCCAGGGTACGTCCGCCCTCGGGAAGGATAACAATGGATGTGCCCCCGGAAACGGCTTGTTGTGCTTTTCTCAGGCTTTCGAGGGCGAGCCGGGCGTTTTTATGACTGATGGGTATATTGCCTATACGTGCGATGATTTGTCCGTACAGCGGCCACCGGAAATGTTCGTCCAGCTCAACGGCACGTATATAATTGGGTATATATCCGTTTAAAATGAACACATCGAAAAGATTAACGTGGTTCGAAATAAAAATATACGTTTTTTGAGGATTTAAAAGATATCTGCCTTCAACTAAAACGCGAATAAAAAGCATATGGACCAGCAGCCGGCAGCAGGCTTTGATAAATGGATCGAATCGTTTTGAATCGACCACAAAAGCCATGACCAGAATAAGGGAGCCCAACGGAATAAAAACCGACAATCCGGAAATCCATGCCAGTACTGAAACAAAACGGATGCGAACGGCAAGAAAAACTTTTCTCATGTGTCAAAAATCCGTATTTTGCCGGGTAAAACCGAAACGGTGATAGGCGTATGGCCGGTGATTTCACCATCCGGTGTCAGGATCTTTGCAGTGTCCGGTAAGAAGCTCATCTGCCGTCCCGTAAACGTCTCAACCTGCGGGATGTATATATGGGTCCCCTTGAAGATTTTCGGCAACGCCTGTAACAATCCCAATCGGGAAATTTTATTCAGTATCACCACATCCAGCAATCCGTCATCGATTTTGGCCTGCGGTGCCATGATCATATCGCCGCCGGTTTTTTGCGAATTGCAGATTTCTACAAAAACATTATCCCGCCGGTACTGTCGTCCGTCAATATCAAAATCCAGGCGGTAGGATTGCAGGTTCCGGGTGATGATAAATACGCCGAATATATAGCTCAGGGCGCCCCAGCTTTTATAAAACGACGCCTTCCAGGCTACATCGGATACAAAACCGAAGCCCATCAGATTGATAAAGTACATGATACGTTCGGCACATTCACATTTACCCAGATCAACTGAACGTGTTTTTCCGCTTAATATTTTTGTTACGGCATCATTTAAGGTTTTGATGGACAGATCACGGCTGAATGAATTACCGGTTCCCACCGGAATCACGCCGAGCGGGACAGGCAATCGCTCATTGCCGGCCATCATTCCGTTAACAATTTCAAAAAGCGTGCCGTCCCCACCGGCTGCGATGATACCATCCCACGAACCATTGACCTCCTGTTGTGCAATTTCAGTCAAATGACCGGGAAAATCCGAATAGCGGGTGACGACCGATATACCGTTCTGCCTGAAGCTTTCAATGGCTTTGGCGGCGATTTTGAATCCCTGTTTGCGGCCTGCAATGGGATTGACGAGGAGGAGGAGTTTCATATTTTGTTTTTTGTTCGTGATTGGATAATGTCTGCGGATAAAGCCCGCAGAGGACTTTTTCAGATTGATAAAGAGTGTGGTACAGAATTCTACCTCAACAATACAATTTTCCTGCTTAAAACATAGCCATCGACGCTCAAAACACACACATATTGTCCAGAGACAGCGTCTTTTCTGTTATCCAGTTTACCGTCCCAAACAATATTAAAAGTGCCTGCCGGCTGGCTCTTATCCATCAATTGCCGCACCCGTTCACCGCGGATATTGTAGATATCCAGATTGATCCGGCCTTCTTTTGCCAAGCTGTAGCGGAGTTGTGTTGCTGAATTAAAAGGATTGGGGAAATTCTGCTGCAACGAATAGCCTGTTGGCGGCGCTGCTGTATTGGTTATACCGACCGGGCCGTAAAATGAACTTTTACCGTGCAGGTCAACCTCTTCAAGTTTGTACCAATATGTTGCTTCACCTGTTTCTTCCATATCCATATACTCATAACATTGAGTGGTATGATTATGACCCACCGAAGGGATAATGGACGGATGAATGCGTTCATATGTGCCGTTTTTCTCGATACATTTGGCGATATAAAAGCCGGCCATGTTGATTTCGTTTTCAGGGGTCCATTTAACGATGATACCGGCCTCCGGTACCCGTTCCGCAGTAAAAGAAACGAGTCGGATGGGGATTGGTTGAGTGATTCCCAGTGCCGCCGTAGCGCTATTAGAGATGGAAAGACCGCCCATAAAAATGTTGCTTGCTGTATTGGTATAGATACCGGGTGCTGCCGAGGGGGGAACCTGTAAAACCACGCTGAAAGTACAGAATTCTAATGAAGATAGTGAACCGCCTGTAAGCTGAAGAAAATTTGTGCCGCTCAATTGTGAACCGGTTCCACATACATCATTCGCCGGTAATCCAATTGCGGAGAGACCCGGTAAAACAGTATTGAGATTGTCACTAAAGGAAAGACCGGCCAGAGGTACAACCGAATAATTCGTAATGGTAAATACAAGTGGCACACTTCCCCCCGGGACCGCCGGTGGGTCGGTGAATTGTTTTGTAAATTCAAGTAAATTAATCTGCAGATAGGCGGTGGCCGGATCACCCGTGCGAGTGGAATTATTCAGGGTTGCTGTGATCGGAGAAGTGCTGTTAAAAAAGGATGGAGTCTGTAATCCACCCGCCGGGATACTGAGGTCTATGGAAAATGTAGCAGAACTGTTGGGCGCAAGGCTCCCTCGGGTGAAGCTCAGTATGTTGGTTCCGCTGATTTGAGAACCCGGACCGCATATATCGTTCAAGGGTAAATTATGCGGCCAGAGGCCTGATCCACTCAGATTATCGGTAAAAGCAATATTTGTTGCCGAATAACTTGCGTGGGTATTGGTCACTGTAAACTCTAGTGTCACAGTTTCATATAA
>JAFGEC010000448.1 GCA_016931775.1 Candidatus Zhuqueibacterota bacterium
AAATATTACGACGCCACCGTACCGGAGGCCAACGACATCTATTGGAAATATATGAAAGAAGGCCTGTTCTCAAAAGGTATCGATGCCTGGTGGATCGATTCCACGGAACCGGACATTATCAATGCCACCGCCAAAGATGCGCAGGAATTCGAGATGAAAAAAGTGGGAAGCTGTGCTCTTGGCTCCTGGGCGAGATATATGAACATCTATTCACTCCCTATGACCGAAAGCATTTATAAAAATCAACGCCGGGAAACCGACGATCAACGCGTATATATTTTGACAAGATCGTCTTTCGCCGGGCAGCAGCGAGCAGCCACAACAACCTGGTCGGGAGATATCGGCGCCAGCTGGGAGATCTACAAAAAACAGATATCTGCCGGCATCAATTTTTGCATGTCCGGAATTCCGTACTGGACATTTGATATCGGTGCGTTTGTGCTGGGCGCTTATGATGGTGTCTTTAACAACGGTGGGAAAGACCCGGCATATCAAGAGCTTTACGCGCGCATGTTCCAGTTCGGGGCTTTTTGTCCCATTTTCCGCTCTCATGGATCGGAAACACCCCGTGAAATTTGGGAATTCGGCGAATTTGAAAATTCTATGATCAAGTTCGATAACCTCCGCTACCGGTTATTGCCCTATATTTACTCCCTGGCATGGAAAGTCACACACGACGGATACACGATCATGCGCGGCCTGCCGATGGATTTTAAAGCGGATAAGAACACCTATAGCATTGACGATCAGTTTATGTTCGGACCGTTTATGATGGTTTGTCCGGTCACGCAATACCAGATGTATTGTCCTCCGCAAAAAAGTGTGATTGTTGCGCCCGAGTATTTTAAAACTGCTGACGGCCGGCAGGGCCTTCTGGCAAAGTACTACAAGGATGCGGAATATAAAACCTTATCACTCGAACGAGTTGACCCGAATATCAATACAAGATGGTATACCGGGCGTCCTGATTATGCAACGGATTCAACATACGCCATCCGATGGGAGGGCAAGCTTGTGCCTGAATTGTCGGGGAAATACCAATTTCATCTAAAAAGCTACGATCCAAAACGAATCATACTTGACGGCAAGGAACTGCCGATCGTTTACACCAGCGTAGAACAGTACACCGATATTGTTGAACTGGAAGCCGGTAAAGAATACGATTTTATCATGGAAGTTGAAAACAATCAGCGTGGAGCGGCAAAGACCCTTTTGTACTGGAAAACGCCTGATATGTTTGAAAAAGAAGCAACAAAAGAACAACGCGATAAAAGACGTTCGGTTTATCTGCCGGCGGATCACAAGTGGGTCGATTTTTGGACGGGAGAAACATTTGAAGGCGGGCAGACGATAGAAAGCGAAACACCGATTGAAAAGATTCCTTTATTCATCAAAGCAGGATCGATTCTGCCGATGGGACCATTTTTACAATATTCCACTGAAAAACCAGCCGATCCGATCGAACTGCGAATTTACGAGGGTGCTGGTGGTGATTTCACGCTTTATGAAGATGAAAACGATAATTACAATTATGAAAAGGGCATGTATTCGACGATCAACATAAAATGGGACGACACGAAGAAAATATTAACAATTGATGACCGAAACGGCAAATTTCCGGGCATGCTGGAAACGCGACGCTTCAATATTGTAATTGTTGGGAAAAATCATGGTGTGGGAGTAAAAATCACTGAAGATGAGGACAAGAGTGTCACATATTCCGGTAAAAAAATAACTATAGATTTGTGAGTTCAGGATCTGACGATGTTTTGGGGCTGTATTAAAAGTCCCGCATCGCGACAGAATAATGTATAAATGTCTCTTCCGCCCATCAAGTTTTAGCAAAGCAACTCAAAATGTCGTGCCTGCGCAGGCGAGTTATTATAGAACTGCATTGACACTTTCGTGTCATGCCCGCGCAGTAGGCTTGTCCCCGTGCAGACGGGGACGGGCATCCAGTTGCGCACGGAAATATCGTTGACAGTATTTTATACGAATGCGGATTATCTAAAAATATATTATTTTCCTGTTACCGGCCGGATGTTCATTGGAATGTTATAAAATTACTGTTTTTCTCAAACTACCGTAATATCACATCTTCATTTAACTTTTCGGTTGAATTTATCCTTTCAGAAACGTATATTTACGAATAGAAATTGGATCTAACGGTACCTCTCGAACAGCCCGAACGTTGCATTAAAATCTACTGAAATTGAATTGATGATCACTCCAATGGTTCAGGGAAAATCAGGCTTTTCCAGGTCCGACAAAATTTGAGATTGTGGCTGTAACAATTAGATAGCTCTCCGATTGAAATCCATTATGAGAATTTTTATACAAGGAGAATCAAAGAAATGGCTATAGGATATAAAATACTGAATTCCGTAATGTTTTGCCTTATCAGTGCAACTTTGGTTTTTGGATATCACGACCTTGGTTATCAATACCTTTATCCCAAACCCGATGCACCGAGGGTCCCTTGTGAAGCGGGTCTCATCATCCGTCTGAATAACGTCACGCCCGATAAAATAACCAATTTAGAAACATTTATTAAAGTTCAGGGACAAAACGGTCAGATTTATACCGGAACCTGCAAAATCGCATCGGATAAAAGGACAATTCTTTTCAGACCGGACCGTCATTTTTTAACCGGAGAACAGATCACGGTTTCACTGACACCGGAGACACGGGAATCTATTGTTAAGCCGATCACCTATCACTTTACCGTTTCCCTTTCAAAAAGTTTACCACCGGTCGACGAGCGGCCGGCTGCAAATACAACTGCCGTGTATTCAGAAAAGCACCGGGATTACTTGCAAAAACAGAATACACGTCAGTCGACGACGGCATCGCAGTCCATGATTATGCCGAACGGTGTTTCCGTACCCAGTAACTTTCCTCATATCAACATTACCGTCAACGACAATCCCGATGACGAATATATTTTCATCGACAACCGGGGCGGAAACGGTGTTCCATGGAATGTCATTTTTGACAATTCCGGCTCCCCGGTCTGGTACTGGCAGGTCCCGGATGAAAGACGGGATTTCAAGGTGCAGGCCAACGGATGGGCCACGATGATTATACGGTGGGGATACGAGGAATTCGGCGGCTCCGGCCAGGGATTTCTGGCACTGGATAATCATTACAAACCGGTTAAAACATATTATGCGACGAACGGATATTATACGGACGAACATGAGCTGCAGGTGCTTGAAGACGGCGGTTATCTTATCATAGGGCGGAGAGAAGACGGGAATGTGGATATGAGCAAGTATGTCAATGGCGGCCAAAAAAATGCTACGGTAAGAGAAACATGCGTACAGGAATACACCGCCGATGATGAATTGATCCTTCAGTGGGCCGCCTGGGATCATCTGGATATCACAGCCATTCAATTGAGTGATCCCACAAGCAGCACAATGTATTTTTCGCACATGAATTCCATCGATGTCGATGATGATGGGAATCTAATCGTTTCGAACCGCGAACTCAGCGAGGTCACGAAAATTAACCGTCAGACCGGAGATGTCATCTGGCGCCTCGGCGGTGCCCACAATCAGTTTACCTATATCAATGATCCCCTGCTGGGGACGCGCAACCAGCATAGTGCCAGAGTGCTGGGCAATAATGTCTATTCAATGTTCGACAACGGCAACCTTCATAATCCATCCCTCTCAAGAGCCGTTAAATATAAACTGGATACCAATCTAATGACCGCGACGCTGATATGGGAATTCCGTGATAAACCGGATAAATATTCCCATTACATGGGCAATGCCCAGCCGCTGCCGAACGGGAATATGCTGATCAACTGGGCCGTAGGGGATCTGCCAAAACTCACGGAGGTCCGGCCGAACGGTACAAAGGCTTTTGAAATGAATTGGGTGGATCAATATGAAGCTTACCGTGTTCATCGCTGTACCTGGAACGGCAAAAGTGAGGTGCCCAACCTTATCGTGGAATCATATCCCGATAACCTGACGCTGATTTTCAATAAATTCGGGGATCCAGATGTGGATTATTACCGGATTTACGCCGGTAACAGCTCTCATCCGACAACGGTTTATGATACCTCCAGTGTCACATTGAAAAAAATTACCACCTTGGAGAACGGCAATTACTGGTTCAGAGTTACAGCCGTCAGCAAAACCGGTCAGGAAAGCGGATATTCCAATGAGGAAGCTGTGCAGGTCAATTTCAGTGATCCCGGCGGGAATCTGGTGAATAACGGCGATTTTTCACAAGGTACGCAAGATTGGATATGGGAATTGCAGGATACGGGACAAGCGGAATTGTCTGTAAAGGATGGTGAGGCTCGCATAAGCATCCTCAACGGTGGAAGCAATGATTACGATGTGCAACTCCGCCAGAACGGTATTCCATTGACCAACGGTGCGGAATACACTTTCGAATTTGACGCACGCGCCGATGCTACCCGGATTATTGAGGCCAAGGTGGGACAGGATCAGTCTCCTTTCAACAACTACAGCAAGAGCACCTATTACAGCCTCAAACGTACGACCACACATTATACATGGGATTTCACAATGGAGGATCCAACCGATCTCAATGCACGGGTCGTTTTTAACATGGGCAATTCGAATACCGGTGTTTATTTGGACAACATTTCCGTCAAGAAAAAAACATTGCAGTGGTCCTATAACGGCACTGCGAATGCCATTCCCGGCACCATTGAGTGCGAGGAATATGACTTTGGCGGAGAAGGCCTGGCATTTCACGACGATACGGTTAAAGACGGCATAACCAGTTACAGACCCCAGGACAATGTGGATGTTGAGGAGACGTCAGATACCGGGGGTGGATACAATGTGGGATGGGCAGTTAGCGGTGAATGGCTGGAGTATACCGTGGATGTGGAGCCCGGTCTTTACACGATCGGATTCAGGACAGCGTCAGAGCCGGGAGGCGGCATCATGAGAGTTCTTCTCGACGACAGGTTTCTTGCCGAATTTGATATTGCGGCAACAGGAGGCTGGCAGTCCTGGACGACGTTGCAGCATCCCCGAATCCAGATCCCAGGAGGTCAAAATCAGATCCTTCGGCTCGAAATTGTTCAGGGAGATTTTAACCTGAACTGGATCAAATTTATAAGGATGGGCAGCGATGTGGATAAAAAAACCACATTACCCCGACAATACCGGCTGAATCAGAATTATCCCAATCCTTTTAATCCTGAAACGCAGATCGATTATCAACTGCCGGAGAAGAGTCACGTATCGATTGAGGTGATCGATATACGAGGGAGACATGTCACAACACTTTTAGCGCAGCAACAGCAACCCGGTGAATACCATGTGATATGGGACGGCAACGACGAAAACGGATTAAAACAAGC
>JAFGEC010000449.1 GCA_016931775.1 Candidatus Zhuqueibacterota bacterium
GATTTCACCAATTCCCCCGTCAGCCGAAGCAATTCCAATTCATCCAGTTTGGCCTGGAATTTTGCCGTAAAGATATTGTTCTTTGCACGGATCAAATTGAGCTGAGCTTCGCGGAACTGTGTATTGGTGACCTGTCCCAGGCTGTACAATTCCTGGGTTCTCTTAAAGTTTAATTCGGCTGCGGCAAGATTTTTTTTCTCCAATTCCAGCACAAAACGGCTGTTGTTGTAGGATTCGAACGCATCCTTTACATCTTTTTCCAAATACAGCCTTTCCTCCTGTTCCGCCAGCTGCTGATTCTGTAAATTAATCATGGCGTTTTGCCGGTTAATCTGTTTTTTGAATCCGTCGAACAGATTCAAGCTCAGCGTCGCACCTACGAGGAGAGTTTTGTCCGGATCGTCCAATGTAATGTGGGTTCCCTGAGATGATTGTTCGTATGCGTAGGAACCCTGCAAGGCAAGCCGGGGAGACAGGGCGGAGCGTGCCGATGCCAGGTCCAGTTCGGCCCCCCGGAGCTGTTCTCTTTCCAACAGGTACGATGTATTGCGGCTTAACGCTTTTTGTATCAACTGCTCCTGATCCGGTTCCAGGGCGAAATTTATCTCGGAATCCACGATAAATTCGGTTCCCACATCCCTGTTTAATAGTACGTTCAAATTCCTCCGGCTTTGATCCCAATTATATTGAGCATTAACCACGGTTACACTATCCGTGTTTAAATCAACCTGAGCGGACAGCAGCTGAATAGAGTTGGCCTGGCCGAATTGTACTTTATTGCGTGCGCGGTCGAGTCGCTCGTTGGATATTTCCACCAGCTGTTGGGCGATTTTCAGATTTTCATATGCCAGCGCTGAGGAATAATAGGCTGCACTTACGGCGTAGAGTACGTTTTCGATCTGGAACCGTGCCAGCAGATCCGCCGCACGACCGCCGGATTTTAATTTATTAAACCGGTAGATATTTCCAAATCCATCGAACAAGGTATAGGATGCCTGCAGTTTCGCTGATGCCGTCGTCGTTTCGAATGTCTGATCGCCATCCGGAGTTGGGATTTCCATAGAGAGATAGTTCGCAGAAGACGAGACATCAAGTTTAGGTAGCAGATCGGCGTTACCGATGTTCACCGAATTATGCGCTGCCTGTGCGTTGTTCACTGCAACACGGATTGAAAAGTTGTTTTCCATTGCAATGGATATAACCTGTTGAAACGTCAATTGCTCCTGAGCGAAAAGGATGGCGGTGGTAAACCAAAAACATATAACGATATATTTAATCATAAAATATCATCCTTCAAATTTCTTGACAAATTGTTCTTCTCGAATGGCCGGTTCCACTGTTTCCTGTCTGGGCTTTTGACCTGTTAAAAACCAAAATATATACACTTTGAGTCGATTGAATATCACCAATAGCGAAGGCAGAAGCACCAGCGTGAGCATCGTACCGAATAACAGGCCGTATGCAACGGATATGGCCATGGGCGACAGGAATTGGGCCTGGTGACTGGTTTCAAAAATCAACGGTGCCAATCCGGCGATGGTGGTCACCGACGTTAACAGGACCGGACGAAACCGCGTCTGGCCTGTGGTCTGCAAGGCCTCGGCAAAAGGCATTCCCTTTTTAATGTAACGGTTAAATGCATTGACAAACACCAGAGAATCGTTCACCACAATACCTGCCAGCGCGATGGTTCCGAACAGCGACAGCATGCTGACGATATATCCCTGGAAATAATGGCCCCATGCAACACCCACCATACTGAAAGGGATCAGCATAAAGACGATCAGTGCCTGGGTAATGGACCGGAAAGTAATGACCACGATGAAGAACATCATGATCAGAACCACCGGCAGCACCTGCTTCATGGCCCGAATCGTTTTCGCATTTTCACGGCTCTGTCCTTCAAAATCAAATCGAATGTCGGGAAATTTTTCCTGAATGCCCGGCATAATTTCCGTTTTTACCTTGTTTAAAATATCCGGTACCGAATCCTTGGGATCGGCAATGTCAGCTTCCACCTTAACGACACGCTGGGCGTCGATATGGTTAATGGCCATAATACCGCGCTGGATTGAAAAATCGGCGATCTCCCGTAACGGAAACTCGCGACCGTCAGCCAGGCGGATACGCATCTCGCGGAGTTTCGCCAAAGATGACCGGTCATCCTGACGGTAGCGGATCCAGATTTTGACCTCGTCGATCCCCCTGAGAATCCGCTGTGCCTCACCACCGAAAAATCCCTGCCGGACCTGGTTCAGCACTTCCGCTGTGCTGAGGCCCAGGGCAAAAGCCTTGTCGTTGAGGGTCACCTTGACTTCACGTAATCCCGGCGGATCGTCATCGATAACGTCTTTAAGCTGTTCCGCCCTACGAAACTCTTCCTTGAGTGCGAGTTTTGCGGCTCTTAACTGCTCCATATCCGTACTTTTCAGGGCAACAGATATGGGCATACCCCAAAATCCACCACCACCCACCTGCAGTTTTTCCGCACCGGGTACGGTACCGATAATGTCTCTGAGTCGATTTTGTACATCCATACTGGACCAGTCACGAAGTTCGCTGCTCAACAATGCAATCTCCACGTCACCTTGATGTGTACCCGGCCCGACCGACCTGGAAATCGCCTCTACCAGATTGAGGCCGTCATTGTGTTCCTTTTTGTACAAATCGTTTACAAGCCACGCTTTTTCCTCAATTTCTGCCAGCAAACTGTCCGTGATCGTATCCGGTGTTCCGGAAGGCATTTCCAATGTGATATCCACATCTCTTCTTTCAATAATCGGAAAGTAGGTGGTTTTGATGACACTGCCCTCTAGTGCGCCAAGTGTAATGAGAAACAGTGCGACGGCAATGGATAAAACGATAACCGGATTATGGATTGCAAATTTTAAAACCGGTGAATAAATTTTATGGATAAATTTTTTCAGGACTTTATCTGTAAATTTTTCCAGGCCGGCTTTTTCAGATGCCTTTACCCTTAAGGCTTTGCTGTGGGCAATGTGAGACGGCAGGATGAACATGCCCTCGACAAGTGATATAAGCAGGGTTGCGACGACCACAAAAGCCATGTCTTTAGAACGGTCTCCCAGACCACCCTGGAGGAAGAAAAACGTCATAAAAATAACCACGGTGGTCATAATCGATGCAACCACCGATGGCAGAACTTCCAAAGTGCCGTTGACAGCCGCGTTGATGGGCTTTTCACCCCTTTCGTGATGCTGGTAAATATTTTCCCCGATGACGATGCCGTCGTCAACGAGAATGCCCAGTACCAGTATCATGGCCATCAAAGACATGACGTTAATCGTCAGGCCGTAAATCGGTCCGACCATAAACATGCCTGCAAAGGAAATGGGAATCGCCAGTGCCACCCAGAACGCAATGCGCAGGTTGAGTGTGAGTGACAGGGCCAATAAGACGAGGACAAGACCGATGAAGCCGTTGCTGGTTAAAATGTCAATACGCTCCTTGATGATTTCAGAACCGTCACGAACAATATCGGCCTGGACGTCGGTATAGGTTTCATTAAAGTCCTTCAGGTAATCCTTGACTTTGCCCGTCATTTCAAACAGGTCTTCCTCATTTGTATTCATCATTGTGACCTTGACGGCCGGTTTACCGTTAAAATAGGTCCTGTTCGGATTTTCCGACCAGCGGTCGGACACATTCGCAATGTCCTTAACCCTGACAATATCACCGTCCGGTGAGGACCTTATCACATGGTTGGATAAATCCTCCGCATAATAGCCCTTCACATCGGCACGGATGAGCAGTTCCTCCTCCTTGCCCTTAATTTTTCCGCCGGTCATTTTTACATTGGCCTCTCTGATGGCGTTGACAACCTCCTGAAATGTAAGGCCATAAGCACGCATATCATTTTCCCTGAAACTGATTTCAATTTCCTCATCAGGAAAACCGCTGAGAGTCACTTTGGAGATGCCATCCATGGCAAGCAGATCACGTTCTACCTTGCGGGCATACATTTTTAACGTCCGCAAGTCCGCATCACCGTTGATGACGAAATCAATGGCAAAATTACGCATTTCCTGCCGAAAAATGGTCAAACGTTCCATGCCGACCGGGAATGAGCTCACACGATTGACCGCGTCCTTGACATCCTGCAGAATGACGTTAATATCATGACCGATGATGGTCTCGATACTGATCCGGCATGCGTTTTCCGTGGATGTGGATGTGACTCTTTCGATTCCCGTCACACCCTTGAGATTGTCTTCGATTTTCAGGACAATTCCCTCCTCGATCTCCTCCGGGGATGCGCCGGGATAAAAAGCCTGTATCATGATTATTCGACTGGGTATTTGGGGGAAAAAAGTGGTTTTCATGTTTTTAAAACCAAACCAGCCGAACAGAAAAATAGTGAGTAAAATGACATTACCAAGCAGGGGATATTTTATGAACGTTCGTATAATATTCTTCATTTTTAATTTTGTATCCTATAGTTTATTTTTTTACCCGGTGCGGCGTCATACAGTTTTTCACTTAATACCAGCATCCCGTCTTCAAGTCCTCTCACGATAACTTGATCTTCTGATTCTGCAACAATCTGGATATTTATTTTTTTAAGCGTTGAATCTTTTTCAACGACATAAACCGTATTCTCTCCGCTCAGGATCTTGTCGGACAATCGGGCGGCATCTTTAATCGGTAACGAAGGAACGCGGGCGGTACAATACATTCCCTGCCTGGCGCGGTTGTCCTGCGTGGTGATATACACCTTGACCGTTTGAAATTTTGGATCGATCACCTTGTTGATTCTTCTTATGGTACCCTTTAACTCCCCCCTTACATCGTCGGATGTGAGTGTGACTGCTTGTCCCACTTGAAAATGTCTCACCTCATCCGGTGATGCGAAAGCGGCCAGTTCATAGACGGACGTATTTGTGTATTCACCCAGATTTTGTCCGATCCGCACAAGCGTGCCGGGGTTGATGTTGGAAACCGTTACCGTACCGTCGAACGGCGCCGGGATCGTGTATTTGGCCAGCGTGGCCTCCTGGCTTTTGACGGAGTAAAACTGGCTGTAAATATTGCGTGCGGCAATAAAATATTTCTCCTGGCTTGTTTCCGCCTCGGGAAGGTCGGCAAGTGGTTTTTCAAGGTCAAAGTTTTTTAGATACTCTTCCCATCTCCGTGTACTGTTGGGAAAATCAATTCCCAGGTCAGGCAACAGCAGCGTAATCTGGTTAAGTAGTCCGCTTTTATTTGCCAAAACCTGGTTGCGAAACACCGCATCATCTATTTTGATCAGTGGTTCGTCCTTTTTGAAAACGTTTCCCTCACGGAATTGCCGGGGTGTATTCAGTAAAACGCCTGATACCTCAGCATAAATTTCGACTTTGTCAAAGGCGTACAAATGACCGCTCATATCGAATGTCGTAATGACATCTGTATTTTTAACTCGTGTCACCAGGATCGGCTTGGGTTTCTCCGCCGGCCGTTTACGAATAGGTTCCTGCTGGTTACTGAGTACACGGCTGATGGTAAAACCAACGGCAATAATCAAGATAGTCAACAGTGCACTGACGTATTTATTCAAGATGATCCTCCAAAAAATTTATGATGAATTTTTCACACATACAAACGAATATAAAGCGAAAATGTTCTTTGAACTGAAAGTTACATCCAAGGCAAAAGTAAAAAATCCGGAAAGATTGTGTCGCTTTTCTGGATGCAAAAGCAGCTGGGTAAAACCCATAAAAAATATAATTAAGTATAATTTATCTTGATTGCAATCTTTTTTTTTCGTACGATTGTTTGTAACGTATTTTTTGAATTCAAAAAACGGATAAATTTTACAAAGTCAATTTACATTTTGCCTAATTATAAATTAACAATATTTCAATCGGATTTATTTTGAGAAAATTTATTGGGATCGTTTTTTTGTCTTTTTTTGCCGTGGCCGCATGCGGAAAAAAAAACAGTACAGAGCCGCAAAAGCCCAAAATGACGGGACCTTCTTCGTTGCACACCAGTGGACGGTGGATACTTGATGATCAGGAACAAAAAGTGATGCTTAGGGGAGTCAACATTGCCAGTCTTGAGTGGACGAGCTTGGGAGAAAATATGCTGCAATCTCTTGAGGTTGCCGTTACTGTTTGGGGCTGCAATCTGCTTCGAATTCCTTTATGCCAGGATCGCTGGTACGGGCACACGCCTGAACAGAACGACGGAGGCAAGGCCTATCGTCGGGTTGTAGACGCGCTGGTATCGTCGGCTGCCAGTCAGAAAGTATATCTTTTATTGGAACTGCACTGGAACGATGCCGGAGAGTGGGGTAAATACATCGGTCAGCACAAGATGCCGGACGAAAATTCGCAAACGTTTTTGCAGGATTTGGGAAAATTTTATGCCGACCATCCCTCGGTCTGGATCGGGCTTTATAACGAGCCGTATGATGTCTCGTGGGATGTCTGGCGGGACGGAGGCCAGCTCAGCTACAACTGGGATCGTGACGGCGGCGACCACGAGCTGACGTTCCAAGCCGTAGGATTTCAACGATTGTACGATGCCGTGAGACAGGCCGGAGCGGAGAAAAATATTATCGTTGTCGGTGGATTAGATTGGGGATATGACTTGTCCGGAATTCTGCAAGGCTACGCCCTCGAGGGGGAAAATATAGTTTACGACACTCATCCCTATCCCTGGAAAAATAACTGGGATGAAAATTTTATACAAACGGCTCAGCAA
>JAFGEC010000450.1 GCA_016931775.1 Candidatus Zhuqueibacterota bacterium
ATTTATGCCGAAAACAGGAGCGCTGATACTTGCAGAAGTTACTGCTGAAAACCATTTGCGCTCCGATTTTTATGGATTTGAACTGTTGTGCCGTTTGAGGGCAGAATACCGTTGGACCTGTCCTGTCGGCATTGCATCTTTTATGCCGCCGGTGTATTTGTCTTCCAGATTTCCCATCCTCGATTATCCCCAGCACCACCCGTTTTTACAATTACCGGCGACACCGGCATCCGTCGAAAATCTCTTTTCTGAAACGGAACCCGTGGGGAAAGCCCGTTTGAATGAAATTGTTATGTTTTATTGTGATCCCTTAGGACGTTTGATTCACCTGTTGACTCACGGCCGCGCATTTCATGTTTTGTATAAAAACAAACGACCGGACCGGGATTTCAGTGTAAAATTCGCTTCCGATCTTGAGCAGTTGAAAAGGTATCTTGATGTCCTGCCGGTACCTGAAAGTATGAGTGAAAAAGTACGGCAATTATTGAAAATATTACATCGCGTCGCAGAAAAGCAACATTCGGAATTTGACGTATCGAAAAAAATGGCGGATATCGTGGGCCAGCTTGCCGCGCTTAAGAAAGGAGTGTGATATATGAGCGGCCCGAGCAGGTATGAAATTGTATTGCTGGAGGACGATCCCGAGACGCTGGAGCTGATTGCAAAAAAACTGCAAGCGCGGGATATAACAGTTTTTGCTTTTGATAACGGTGAAAAGGCGCTTCAGAAGGCACTGCACGGCACCAATATCGGACTGCTTCTTCTGGATATCGAAATTCGTTATCCCTATCCGGACGGCCCCCGCAGCGGCCTGCAGGGCTATGATGTGGCCAACCGTTTGATTTCCGATTCCGCGCACCGGTTGACCTGTGTGGTCGTTATGACGGGACTGGAACAGGAGGAGGCGCTGGATTCTGCAAATATATTTGAAACGTCACCGGTTTATTACTCCAAACTGAAATGGCAGAAACTCGAAAATTCCGGTCAAAACGACGCGCTTTTTGATGCTTTTGCCGATATGCTGAAAACATTAATTCGGAATACGCCTTACCGATGGCGGGAAGAGGTGATACAATCATATCCTAAAAGCCGCTGGGTTTCTGAGAAAAAAAAGAATCAAAAGGTATTACCGCCGTACTGGTCAACTTACCGGAATCTCTGGTTATCACGGAAATGGAAGCAGCTCGAACATGGTATCGGTGTACGGGCATTGGAGATCGTCGATGCATATAAAAAAGGTGAAACAAAAAAACTGCGCGGAGAATGGTTGAATTTAACCGACGCTCCCACGGAAACTGACTTTTCGGAACATCTTGTGGGCCGGCGGGTTGTATACGCGTTAAAATATTTTGAACCGGTGTACTGGAAAGAGAAGCTGCGTGGTGAAGATGTCTCTGAAGAATCGCCGGTTCTCGAAGCGGTAATCTGGGATCGAATAAAATCATCTGCTGTCAAGCAAAAGATCAATTTAATACATACCACCGCTGCCGAACATGAGCTCGAAAAACTATACGCATTATACAAAAAAAACCTGGCTCTTTTGGATAGCGGCGGCTCCGACGAAGAGGAATTGACAAAATTGGTAGATAAGCAGACCGCGCTTCAGGAAAAATTGGACGAGATATCCAGTCTGGTACATGATGCCGTGACGGAACTTGCCGCCGGACTGGATAACGAATCGGAATCGGTGCGCAAAGCCATGATCCCTTTTTTACGGTTCTGGGATGTGGATTTTTGTCATTTGGAGTGGGCCGGGAAAATTGAAACCTCCGGAGGCGGCCAGGATCCGGTGACCCAATTGCTGCTTTTGCTGGGTATCAGGCAGCAGGACATAGAGGACGAAAATCCGGCTAATTGGCGGTTGCTGCTGCCGGAGGAAAAAAAATGGCTGGAGGATATGATTGAAGCCGGTTCAAATGGATGATATCTGTTCTCCGGTAAATTTTCCGGCAAACAATAATCACGACTGGGACATAAAAACAATTGGAAAATTTTTCCATGTTTTATTCAAACACGTATGCGTCGAGGAATGATTATCGATAAACTGCTGGATATCCGGCGTGGTTTTATGACCCGAATCGTACCGCCGCCGGATATCCAAAATGTTCCAAAACCGGAAGAGTACGGCTTCAACAGCTATAAAAACATTTTTATGCGGACAAGCAAAACCTTTGCCTTTATTCAGATCGACCTCTTATCGCAGCTCGTCATTCAAAGAGTAAAGACAATTATTCCGAAATGTCTTATTAATGAAGCCGTTTTTCGGTTATTCAATCGTTTTATTAAAATCCCAAACCAACGGTAAACAGCTGCACGTCTTTAAGTACGCCAAAGTCCTCATAGGCGTAGTCGATCATCAGCGTGGTATTTCCCATCAGTTTGTAATGAATACCGGCGCCAAGGCACAATCCCTCTTCCGAATCGCGGGCGAACAGGGTTTTGTAACCGCCTCGTAAGGCGAAAATATTTTTGTACCAGTACTCGCCGCCAACATTCAGGCTTTCCACATCATCATTGGGATGCAGGGCATCTACCGACAGAATCAGGTTGCTGTCGGCCATTCCTTTCAAAACATCCATGGACACACCGACACGAAACATCAACGGCAAGTCGAACGCATCGGTCTTCAGGTCGGCGTTGATATTATGGTTATTGCCGCTGATGAGCGGATCGATATCGGTTTGAATCAGCATGTCGCGTCCACTCATGCGCATCTTGGTGCCGTAATTGGAAATGCTCATGCCGATTTTGAGCCCGTTGTACTGTGTGTCGAACAGGGTACCGACGTCGAACGCCGCTCCTTGAGCCGAGCTGTGATAAATTTTTTCAGAAATGAATTTAAAATTAAATCCGATACTGAAACGGTCGGTCAAATCCCGCGCATAGGACAATCCAAAGGCGTAACTGCCGGCGTCAAACATTTCTCCTGTCCCATCGGGTTCAGCGATGGTGGTTCTTTCCATTTCATCCATCGTGAGAAATGTAGCATTAACGCCCACCGTACCGACATTACCCAGCGGAAGAGCGAAAGCGGCATAGTTGAAAGCCACATCGGCAATCCATTTTGTGTGTGTAAACATCGCCTGGGCTTGATCCAGGCGGGCGACACCGGCCGGATTCCAGTACATGGATGTGATGTCATCGGCAACCGCCACAAAAGAACCGCCCATACCCAGGGCGCGAGCGCCGACGTCGATGTTTAGAAAACCTGCGGCTGTGGTACCGACTTTGGTGACTTCCTGGGCTGTGGCCAGGGAGCAAACGAGTATTGTAAAAAGGACGATTTTTTTCATAATACGACCTCAAAAGTTAAGTTATTTTATTATGGCAAATTTTCCGATTTTTTGTCCATACTCACCGGCGTCGATGTGATACACATAGACACCGTAAGCAATATCCAGCAAATCCTTGGTCTGCATATCCCAAATCTCGGTACCGTCGTTAACGCTATTATTGTGTTCGATGGTATCGACCAGCTGGCCTCGAATGTTAAATATCTTTATGGTACATTTTTGCGGCAGATGGATAAAATGCAGTTCCCGCGGCCCTCTACCGTTGGAATACGGATTGACCGGCTCCCATGAGTTGGTCACCACGTAGGGATTGGGAACCACTTTGATCATGTCCATGTCCGCTTTGGCTTTACCCTTATCGATCCGTTCGGCACGTGTGATAAATTCAATCACATCACCGGACAGAAACGGTTTTCTGACGATTAAGTCGATATAGTCGCCGGACTCTGGATTGTTATGCAGTGAATCGTTGGTGGCAGTGTCCAGAGTGAATTCCCAGGTAAAGATCAGCGAGTCGTTTTCGTCCGGTTCCAGAAAAATAATATTATCCGTAGCGCTTCTGTCACTGAAAGCGGTAAATTTACCGGCTTCGCCCGCCAGTTCATCCCGTTCCCAAAATGCGAATTTGACGGGCTCACCGGTCGATGTATTGGTAACTGTAAAATTAACCGGGATGGGGTCCAATTTCCGCGTTGCCGAAATGGCTGCAAATGTTGATGTGTCGATACCCACTTCACCAAACTCGATGCGATAATCGGCGGATTTCGGCAGGCCGTATGCTCTTGAGTATTTAAAAGCCACAAAAGAATAACCGTAAATTTCCGGTCGGCTCCACTGAGTCAGGTTGTCGTTAACCACCAGCATGGGTTCGTTTGCCAGAGTGAGTTTAAAACCGTCCGTCATGGGCAGTTGGTCTTCGGGATTGATCGCCCTTGTTTTGTTGATCAGGGTGTCCGGATTGCCGGAATCAGTCACGTCGACCAGTGTCAGACTCAAAGTGACCGGTGCCCAGCGGCTGTCGATGGTGTCGACGGTATCTTCAAAGCTGATTTGGTATTTATGCTCTTTTTTAATCAATGTCGGATCGATAATTTCATAGCCGATTTTTCCGGTCGCGGTTCCGCCTTCCAACAGTGTGACGTTGTCAAAGTTGGGTGGTATATAACCGGCTGCCGGTGATTCGGGTCTTACGATGGCAACGTTTGAACCCTTGTCGATCTCTCCTGTAGTGGCGATGGAGATAAACTTGGAGCATTCGGTCGGTGCAATACCGGCTTCGGGAGCACCATGGTCGTAAGAGGTTACAGCGTAATAATATGTATAACCGTTTTTCGCCGTCGAATCGGTCCAGGTTCTTACTATCCCCGAGTTGGTGCCCAGCCAGAACTGGATGCCTTTAATCGGCACCTCACCATACCCTTCATAATCATTGATTACATCAAACTGGGCAATGGGTTTACGGAAGGTCACCGAGCCGATGCCGTCGGTAATGGGCGTCATATCGTTAAAACCCGGATCTGTGGAACGGTAGATACGGTA
>JAFGEC010000004.1 GCA_016931775.1 Candidatus Zhuqueibacterota bacterium
AATTCCAGTTGTAATATTTTGTATATGTGCCGTATCAAGATATCTATCTATGGCCCAGCAAGGAAAATTAATTGAATATCTTATTTAAGCACTCAATTAAATTGACGCCAATGCGCTGAGCGGAATCTGTGTCGATCCGTGGCTCAATTCGTTTTGCCAGTTGAATTCGTTTTTTAACAAGAAAACTTGTTATTTTGATAAAAAAATTTGATATTATGACAAAATAACTTGACATTATGATAATAAAAATTTACATTCTTTTAACATTTAAAAAACCCTCAAGAGGATCATGAAAACAACGCTCCGTAAATTCAGATTCAACCGTGGCGAACTCAGCCAGCAGCAGCTGGCTGACTTGGTCAGGGTATCCAGGCAGACCATCGTCTCCATCGAGGGCGGCGACTATGCGCCTTCCGTAAAGCTGGCCTTATTGCTGGCAACAAAACTCGAAACGACCGTAGAAGAACTGTTTATTCTGGAGGAAAAAGATTATGTTTAAGAAGGATCCGATTTTCTGGTGGGCGAGCGGCATTTTTGTCCTGGCTCTTCTTTTATTCGCGGTTACACAAAATCAACTCTGGCTGGCTCTGATGATTGGGTCCTATCTCTTGCGGCCGACGCTGGCCTCGCTCGGATTTGCCAATCGTTATGTCGACGAGCGGCAACTCAGCATTCACTATAGGTCAAGCAATATCGCGTTTGTTGTTATGATCGCCGTCTGTGTCATTTTTGCCGCCAAGCTCAGCGCTGAAGGCAATCACGACTGGGAAATCTTTAATCTGATCATCATCCTCGGTCTCGCGGCAAAAGCGCTGTTTAGTGTTGTACTGGCAAAAAACTTTCGTGAGGGTGCAACAAAAATCATCATTGCGGCAGGTCTCCTCATTTTTTTATTTTCCGCTATGAGCTCTGTGGAACATGGCCTCTCCTTCAGAAACCTGATGAATCTGGTTCCGGGTCTGGCGATCGTGGGATTGGGAATATTATCAAAGTATTTCCCACGAGCGGTAGGCGTGTTGGTCTTTTTAGGCACAGCCTTTCTGGAATTTGTCATTCTCAGAAAAGGATTGACCTGGGGGCAAATCGCTACTGCTGTAATTATCGGCGTTCCGCTGGTCATCGCGGGAGTGTGTCTTTTTTCCCGTAAAAAAAATGAAGCCGGGATGGAGGAGGATAAATGAAATTTCGACTATTACTCAAGCTACTGTATGCCGTTATCCTTTTTTTATTATTCACCCATCCGGTCTGGTGCCAGGATTCAGGGCAACCGGAAAAGCAGAAAAAATCTGCTCCCCCCAGGCTTATGCTTCAGCTTGGCGATCAGGATGTTATATTACCGATCACTTCCATCGAGTGGGGCATTCCGGACCGCTGGTCCTTCACATCACGGTACGTGCATTTGTTTGAAAAAGAGCGGGATGACAAAACATGGCTGAATGTTTGCTCCATATCACTTTGCCCCGGCACGGCGGGTGGGCGCTTTGGGATAAGCTATTTAGGCTTGTTATCACCCAAGTCAATGCGGGATTTTGCTCTTATAACAGAAACCCGCATGGTTCTCCTCCGCACGTGGGGTAATCCGCTCACCGCCCTACCAAATCACACATATGCCGGAGCAGAGTTGCGAATGAGTATCGGTTGGCTCAATTTGTGTTTCGGTTATTACTCGGATGCTCCCGTTTCGGGCAATGGCCGGGACAAGCTTTACGGATTCCACTTCGGACTTGGGATATAGATGATCGATGATCGGGTTAATTCAGCAATGATCGATGATGAATATCACCCGGTTATTCTCCCTCAGGAAATGTTTTCACCCTGCCTGTTTTTTCCTTGATTTTCCGCTATTATTTCATATTTTTATACATGGTCCGATCGTGAATCAACGGCGTGGCATGAGGCAGGAAATGTGTATTACTATCTCCACATACAGGCGATGTTTGGCTGTTTTCCCAGCAGCCGAGGGAAATTGGAGCGTCCGAAACCGCCTTGTTTGCCCGGTTGGGGAACACTTTGACTTTTTCAAAGGAGGATAATGTAATGTCACGACAATCAATCCTTGCTCGTTTTTTAGGACGTTGCCCTGAAACCGGAAGAATCAAATTCTTCGAAAAGACGATCTTTTTCCCAATCGTTGGATTTTTCGCACTCATCTGGTTCATTATTCGTATCATCCCTAAACCAAGCAGACTCTCATATCCATGCATGAAAGTGACATTTCCTTTAGCCAGTGGATTTGTTGTATGGATCACCGGACTTTTTTCTTCTATTGTTCTGTTTCGACATGCGGGTAAATATTTAAAGCAATCACGAATATGGGCCGGAATCCTTTTACTATTTGTGGCCGCGGTTGTAGGATTTTTTTCTCTGCTACATCCACAACATAAAGTGTCTGCTTCCATCATCTATATCGAGGATCCTTACGGAGCCAATAATCCCATTGGTGAAGCCAAGGGTATCAACCCGGGGCGTGTTGTATGGGTTCACAATCCCGATGCAACAAACGAAAATTGTCAATCAACACGTTGGGGAGATGGGTATTTTCTCGATAAAAACTGTGATCAGGATGTCGTTGATAACATGTTGTCAAAAGCACTTCTTCATTTGACCGGTGCACAAACCGAGGAGGATGCGTGGGATGCCGTCTTTCGCTACTTTAATCAAAACCGCGGGAAAGGCGATATCGGTTACAAGACCTCTGAAACAATTTTTATCAAATTAAACGCTGTACATGCCTGGAATTGTGATCCTGATGGTTCTATCAGAGATGACGATCAGTACGGATTTGTCGACACTTCTCCTCAGGCTGTCCTTTCCATGCTCCGGCAATTGGTAAATAAAGCAGGTGTACCCCAGGAGAATATTTATGTTGCCGATCCCCTTACCCACATCTTTAAACATTGTCTGGAAAAATGGCAGGCGGACTTTCCTGACGTGCATTACATGGACAGGGCTTACCCGATTTATGGACGCGAAAAGTTGATACCAAATAAAAATACCACCATGTATTTTTCAGATAAAGGAACAGTTTTGAGCGTCAAAAGCGACAAGTACTATACCGAAATGGATAGCGCCGATTATTTAATAAATATTCCTGCAATGAAAGCTCATGGTCTCGGCGGCGTCACGTTTTTTGCCAAAAACTTTTTTGGAGCACACACCCGCAGCAGCGCAAGCCATATGCATAACGGATTACATGGTGCGGATGATTATCATAAACCAACCCGAAACAGCTATGGAATGTACAGGGTGATGGTCGACTTACTGGGGCATAAAAATCTCGGCGGGAAAATATTGATTTACTTTCTGGATGGCTTGTGGGGAACTTCGTTTGAACATGAACCGCCCGCCATATTTTTCAAGCCACCGTTTAACAATGACTGGTCAAGTTCAATTTTCTTGTCCCAGGACCCTGTCGCTCTCGCGTCTGTATGTTTGGACATACTTCAGGAAGAATTTCCCAAAACTGCGGAACAGGATGGCGGAGAGGGACGTCATTGGGATGCCAATTTCCCGGCATGCGATGACTATTTACACCAGGCTGCCGATTCAACAAACTGGCCTGAAGGCTTAACCTATGATCCGGAAAATGACGGCACTCC
>JAFGEC010000451.1 GCA_016931775.1 Candidatus Zhuqueibacterota bacterium
CTGTTCAGTTCAGCCGTAATATAGCCGATTTCCCAGTCGGCTAATGTATTCAGAACATATAAATATGCGTTCATAGGATCTCCTCCCAAGTTTATGTTGAGCACGTTCTCATTGTTATCGCACCATGACATGAACACATCTTAGAGGTCTTCGAATTTGTCAATATTTTTTCGCCTTATTTTCAAAGTTAATTCATCGTTTGATGTGATCATGTAAATTTATTACGATGAACTTCGTATGCAGTATTTCATTCGGTCTATTTCGGATTAACAAAGATGGCTAACTTAAATCAGCCGCGCGCGACATCAGACGCAATTGTAACAATGAACTTAAATTTTAACTCGGTAATCACTTCAAAGCTGACGTGCGTTGCGCGTCGGCTGAATTTTGTTGAAGAAATCTTTACCAAATATCAAATTACTCACTTCACCCTCAAAGTAAATAAAGGGATTTTTGTATTTTTGTTTCCTGCTCATTTTCACTCAAAAGTCCCCAGTTTCATTCAAACCTTATCTTTGTCCATGAGGTTACTCTTTTGAATACCGTAACTGAAAACATAACAAGATGCCATACACTGACCACTCTTTGTTAAAATTTGCAAAGAAGATTGTCCCAAGTCCAAAGTATGGTGCAGTTAAAAATGCTCGAGACTCGACTGGAATTCCAAACGAATTGAAATATATCTCTTCGTGACTGGCATATCCATTCGGTTTTCCATGCTTTAATCCGTTTACGTAACCTATTCCTGTTCCAAGCGAGATATATCCCGCTCCATCTTTATCGGTAACTATCTGCCTGTGAAATAAAAAAGAATAATCAGAAATTCGTTCCTCATCGTATTCCATATTAATATCGTAAATGCCAATTGCCCTTGCAGAATAAATATTCTTTCCCCGATACAATTCAGTAATTAATGCCAAATCGAGAGCTGCACTACCGACTGTTTTGAATGTTCCTGGACTCGTCCCAATCCCCGCGGTAATGCTAAATATTGGCCTCATAGTTTTTCCCGCCGCATTTTTGCGTCCCGCAAAAATACAGATAAGAATTGTGACCAAGTACCAAAGAAAACGAGATGTCTTAATTAATTTGATCATCTTCCATTTTTCTGCTAACATAGGTATTAAACACCCACCGTTTCCTCAGCATTCGAATAAATGCGTTAGGTGTTTATTATTATTATTTTATTTATTTCAAGTATTTGCTGCGTTTTAACCCGCCGCCGCTTAACAAGCATATCCGGCATTTTTTTTGTAACGTTTTGTATGTTTGATGTTTTATCTTAATGTTAACTCTCGCTAATTGGAAATACGAGACGGTTTCGGTACCTCTGAAATTCCTTACGCTCTTGAAAAAAGATATCCAAAACAAAGGCGCTCCGGGAGTAAAAAGTCCACTGAACCGTCCCGATTGAATTCCCATACAGATAACCTTTTAATCCCTTTGAAAAATTAGTTAATATATCGCTGAAAATCAAGCAGAAACTCAATGACCCATTTTGCAATTTAAATTCACTTTTTCCCCCGCCACCCCAATTTCGCCATCCGGATCCCCTGCAGACCACCGGAGGTTTCACCGAACGACGTATCGGCTTCCATAGCGATACCCATAGGCGTCCAGGCGGACTCGGTCAAAGCAGTGCCTTCCCAGCGGTAAAACAGCCGGGTGTTCCCGCCGCACTTTGGATGCCGAATACAGGACCAGAGCTGCCAGCTTCCGTCCGCCGCCTGCTATATGCCGAAATCCACCGGCTGCTGTTTTTCGTCTGTATACTCCCCCAGGCCCGGATTGCCGGCAATCTGCCACCATTCACCCTGAATGTCCGGAATAAGCACACGGTGATCCTGCGCTAAAATTGCATTGCAGGTGACGATTGTCGGAATAATCGCATATTTAAATCCGTTTTTCATGGTCAACCTCGTTTCTGCATACGATTTGCCAAAGAGTAACAGTTGTAGGGGGAGGTTCTGTCATTTTTCTCGCCTAAGAAAGTGTATATTCGTCAGGACTGCACCACATAACTCAACCACATATCAAAATTGATAGCCGATACCCATCGAATAACACTGTTCGCCCTTGTCCTGATTTTTGTTTGCGAGCAGCCGGCTGTCATGTACACTTACACTCACTTTTATGAGTCTGACCGGTATAATTGTTATGCCGAACGTTAAAAACTGCTGTGTAAAATCGTACTCATCAATCAAATAAGTAAGCGGCTTGGGATCTTTAAAGGTAAAACAGCCAAACCGGATTGTCATGACCTTTATCAGAGGTATTGCGGCGCCGAAGGCATAATTCACAATATATCGGTCATCATCTTCAAGATAGCTCCAGCGATGACAGGCAGCCTTGCCGGACAATGTGACCCAATGACCGATCTGATAGCTTGCGCCTGATTCAATTTCCATCGGTATCATGGCGACATAATTGTAACTTGAAAAAATTGTGACTGGATCAACAATGCCGCTTTCCTCAGGCGGCAGCAGAACAAAGTCGTACTTTACCTGGTATTCGATATCATTTAAATATCGAACAACAGCACCAAGCCGCAATGATGCCATTGGCGTAATTTGTATTCCACCCGCAGCGAAAACACCACGGCCTTTTCCGCCTCCGATTGATTTTCCGGACGAATTTTTATCCTGATGGGAGAACAAGGACATTCCTAGTGTTAAACCCAAAGACAGCCGCTTGTGGAGTGAATAATTCAGGGAGCCCCAGTAAATCCTCAATTTATAGAAAGAATCCAACGATGGATCCCAGTCGATGGTCGTATGATAGTATTCAGAATACCCGGCTGAAAAAATCATTGATTTGTACGGCACTGTTATTCCCAGGTACCCCGGAAACACATAACGGCTATCGAGGGTAAAACCGAGAACATTCCTTGAACTGGATATGTAACTCATCTCTGCATAAACCATCGATCCCGCAGTATGTGTACACGCCGGATTGACCAGGCTGTTTACCGGACAATCATCATTCACGATATCGGCACCTCCCGCCGCCCAATACGCCGTTCCGGTTCGTGTCAATCCCGTGGGCCAGGTTTTCGTTTCCATTTTTTGATCAAACCTTTGAGGAGGCCTCTGCTGTGAATAAACATGTGCATGGAATAAAAGAATAATAAGAAAATAAAATGACTTTTCCCTTTGCATCTTGAACCTCATTGGCCAAAAACAACAACCGTGTTATTTACCTTTCCCTCCGTTTAAAATTCATTTCTTTTCCTCATATGAATTTGATCATTTAAATATGAGGTGTTGAACCTTAAACCTGCATTTTGGTAGAAATGCGGTCAGAGATATTTTTTTAAATGATAGCGTTTGGCCAGGCGTATCCGCTCTTCATCCGGAAGCGATGTGATATATGACTTCCATCCCGGACACCAACCGGCATGCCATCTCCAGATTCTTCCCAGTATGGATTTCGGATTGGCATCATACTTTGCCCGGAATCCACAGTCGGCACAATTTTGATCAGCCATTGTTTTGCTCCTTATTCACTGTAAAGATCAATCCATTCCTTTAATACCGTCCGATAAACGTCCAGTCCCATTTTCTGCGGTACGTTTTTATGGTCGGCGCCCTGAACCACAATTTGCTTCTTGGGCTGGGGGGCGTTTTCATATATAATCCGCCCGTTATCCCTGTACCGGACGTGATCGTCATCGGCGCCGTGTAACAGCATAAAGGGTGTTTTTATTTGTTTGATTTTTTCCGCATTGTTAAATTCACCTTCTGTGAGCCAGCGTGCCGGAAAATCCAGAGCCAGCGCACTTTGGGTGAGGGAATTGGCCGAGGCGAAAGCTGATTCGGCGAACAGGCATATCGGATCCACTTTTTCTGCAGCGAGAAAAATCGAAACGACATTTCCCAGCGAATATCCGTATAAAATCAACGAATCAGGCGGGATGCCATATTGAGACCGGACAAATTCCAGGGCGGCTTCGCCGTCTTTATACAAACCTGCTTCGGACGTCTCTCCTTCGGATTTATCGTATCCACGATAGTCAAAAATGAATATGTTTACATTCAGGTCGTATAAAAACATCACCCGGTCCCAGTATTCATCGATATTTATCTTGTTGCCGTGGCAGTATAGAATCGTTTTTACCCGTTCCGGTGTTCGCGCTTTGACCCAGTAACCGTACAAAGTGTACCCTTCGCTCTTGAATTGAACTTGTTCCAGGTTTTCTTCGGCAATTGTATTGCCCGGCAGCTCGTATTTCTCCAGTGATTCCGGTTTAAACAGAAAACCATCCATCTCGCAGGCGGATATCAAAAGAGAAAGCATGACAGCAAAAAAAATAAATTTTTCCATGTTAGAAACTCCTTTGAATGGCAAACAAAGGTGTAAGGGCGCCATAATTGTACAAATTTAAATAGTCAACGGCAAATTGATCCGACTGGACATTGGCCCCATGCCACTTTAATTCCGTGTACAGGTACCAACTGCTGGCGATTTTCCAGCGATATCCAAGATAGGGTGACAGAATAGCGGATTCGGGATTTTTGTCGTAATCAGACCTGGTAAAGGGCACACACAGGTCCATACCCAGGAAAAAAAGGCCTCTTTTGACCGGCCATGCAACCGATCCGGAGACAACGGGGTACACTTTGAAACATTCGGATACGTTTTTTTTCATACTGACCATACCGAGCAGCTGAGGATGAACGCCTATCGTCGGAACTGAGCCGTTCGAGATCACCGGATACCACGAGGCACCGGTGTGAAAGCCCAGCAGGCTGTATGGCAGAGAAAGCAGGTGTAGATTTGCATCGACGTCCAGCCTGTCGTTTACACCGAATCCCATCCCGGTCGTCATATAGGGGATGGGAACCCAGGTATTGAACGCCGAAACAATCGGACCTCCAAAACTTCCGTTCATGGACATATTGCCTTTGCCCAGCGGGACAAGATTGGTCTGGGCCGAACAGGCAAATAAAAGAAACAAAAATAAAAAAGACCATTTTTTCAGCGCTCTCATGGGTCACTCTCAAAAAGTGAATAAACCTAAAAAATTATGAACCTGTCACGGACGGGATTTACCCTTGCAAGTTATTTCCAAACCGACCATATTTGAAGAATAAAAAATATATTGATTCGATTTTTTTCCGAATTTTCGAATAAAGAGGGTCCGATTCAGCCGATTATTTTTAATATATACTTTTCGTAAAAAAAGGCAAGGGATTAAAAAAAAGTCTTTATTTTTTACTTTGTACCAAAACCGGCCAAAACACCCAGATAAGCAATCCCAAAAGTGCGGCCGCAACAGCAACACCATTGTAAAGCAGCATTTTATTTCCCTGCGTCACATAAGCATGAATGTATGAAACGCCGTTCAGCAAAGCTGGCGCCAGCAGATAAGCGAGTACGTTTTGCCGAAACAGAACGGTCACCAAAAAAATCGTCCATAAAAACATAGGCAGGGATAATCCCAGAGCCAGCATCGCCTCGCCGGGTGTACGTACACCCAGGGGGAGAAAGGCCACAAGAGCGAGCACGGCAAATAAAATACGAAAGACATTCCGTGTTTTGGCAAATAAAAAAACCAGAAAGGCGAGAATGCTGGCTGCGAAAACAGCCACAAAAACCGTATCGGCAAGGGCGGAGAACCATGGAAACGGCACGGCGATTTTCGACGGCAGATTTAATGACGAAAAAAGCAAGTGTTTTGGGAATAAAGACGCAAGCAGATCATTCAACCTGCTGATACCGGCGTAACCTCCGATGGCGACTGCAGCCGCCAATACAGCGTCCCGTGCAAAAATTTTTCTGCTTGTGCGTTTATAAAACGACAGTGATTGCGGATAAAGCGCCGAGATCAAACCTGTGGCCATACCTGCGCTGACGGCCACCGCGAGTACGCTGATTAAAATACCGATGATCACCACAATTCGATACAGGTAAAGGTCGATTGATGTTGGATAATTTTGTAGCGTCAGATTGAATTGTGTGAGATTGTCGAGCAGATATAAACCCGCCGAGACAACTACGATCCAAAGTATCTTTTTCCAATAGATATTCCCCATTCGTGCCTGGCGGATAAAACGCACCAGGGCATAAATAAACACTGCACCCATCAATAAGATCATCAGTCCCAGATGTACCGTATTTAACAGCGCTCTTTTTTTTCTGTCTCGTTCCCATTTTTCAGGAACATGCGGAAAGGTCGTAAAAGTCGATATGTTTTCCCCTTGCATGTCAATACGAATCCTATAGTTCATCTCACCGATATTTCTTTCATCACCTTCGGGTGCTTCCCATTCAAAGGTGTGATCGGTTCGGTTTTCGCGCTTTTCAGAACTTGCTTCCTTCAAAACCAGTTTGGAAATGTCAACCTTTTGCCGGCCCGCAAATCCCGCGGCAATTGCCAGGGCGGAATCCTGGGCCATATATTTACCGGGCATGTCTTCACGGATGTTGCGGACAAAAGAAACCAGCCCAAGATCGCGCGGATCTAAATACACCAGGTACTCTTCTGCATCAAGGGATTTGAAATAGCGCACGCCCCAGCGAAAACTTGCACAGTCCTGGGAAAATAATTGGTTAAATCGGGAGATATCTCCGAACTTTAAGGCGTAAAGGGCGGCGTATTTGTTGAGCCGTTCACTGGTAAAGGTGACTTTGCGGAAATCCGTCACATCATATCCCAGGTCGGTCAGAAAGCTGTCGGCAACGGCAATACTTTCGACGGATGAATGAGGGTATTTGACAAAACCGCCGATTTTATCAAATTTTATCAAAAATGGTATATTGAGAACCAGCATCAAGGCAAGGGCGGTAAAAATTCGTTTGTGTGATAAGCGGTTATATTCCGGAATTTGAATGTCGGTATGTTGCGGTTCGTTTTTTATGTTTTCTCGATTTGATCCTTCACTTTTGTTGGTCAAATTCAGTTCGGAAATAAATGTCTTTTTTCGCAGATAAAAAATAAGGGTAATCATGAGAGGTATGAGTAATACACCGCAGCTGATCGCTGCGGTCGTTATAAAATAAGGATTACCGGATCGAAACAAGATCAGGGCGGTATACAGTGCATCAACGGTGTAATGCCATACAAGTGTTGCCCAGATGCCGTATTTTACCATGATAAAGCCGATTATGATGCCAGCCATTCCAACCTCCAGGCCGCGGATATAAAACGGCTGTTGCGGATAATTTGCATGTGCAAATCCCCAGATCATGGCAGGAATAATAACAGCCAGCCAGCGGCTTTTGAGAATTTTTTCCAGAAACGGAATGGAAAACATGCGGGAGATGAATTCCTCGGATACGGCAGGTATAAAACCGGCCAAAAGCACGTAAATCCACGGGAAAGCGGTGTTCAGCATATTATCATACGGAATATCCTGCGGCGCCCA